>NZ_KB291176.1:0-20551 GCF_000318255.2 Capnocytophaga sp. oral taxon 380 str. F0488 | reverse complement strand
ACGAACAAAAGACGAACAAAGAACGAACAAAGAATGAAGGAAATGTGGGAGTAAGTTAAAGCTAAGATAGATATAAAAAGAGGGTGATTAGTAGATTTCAACTTTGCCAAAGTTTCAAACTTTGGCAAAGTTTGTATATATAAATGAACAAAAGACGGTTCGAACCGCACGGGCAGATAGAGAAAAGACGAAGGAAGGGTGGGGGTACGTTGAGGTTAAGAGGGGGATTAAATTAAGGTAAAATGAATTTTTTACTTATTTATGTCTCTTTTTGGAGTTTATTCACTATTTTTGCACTCGATTTTTGGATAAAATATTAGTAAGAATAAAAAGAATCTTATTAATATTCATTGTGGTAGCGCTGTTGCTTACAACTTATGGTTGTTCGTATGTAAGCACTTGCGAAGAATGTTCGACCAAGAAGGTAACAGCATTAATGATAGTGAACACGCTACCAATTATACCCTTAAAAAAATAGCAAATCAGCAAATTTGTCAATTAGCAAATTAACTTTATGTCTTTACAACAAGAAATACAAAAACGCCGTACCTTCGGCATCATCTCTCACCCCGACGCGGGAAAGACAACCCTTACCGAAAAACTCTTACTCTTCGGGGGGGCTATCCAAGAAGCTGGTGCGGTGAAATCGAATAAAATAAAGAAAGGAGCTACCTCCGACTTTATGGAGATTGAACGCCAACGTGGGATTTCGGTAGCTACTTCGGTGCTGGCTTTTAACTACAAAGAGCATAAAATAAACATTTTAGATACCCCCGGGCACAAGGATTTCGCCGAGGATACCTTCCGCACTCTCACGGCTGTGGACAGTGTAATCGTGGTTATTGACGTTGCCAAAGGGGTGGAAGAGCAAACCGAAAAACTCGTTGAGGTATGCCGTATGCGTAATATTCCTATGATTGTGTTCATTAATAAGTTAGACCGTGAGGGGAAAGACGCCTTCGACCTGTTGGACGAAGTAGAACAGAAGTTGGGCTTAAAGGTTACTCCGCTGAGTTTCCCCATAGGGATGGGGTATGATTTCAAAGGGATTTACAACATCTGGGAGAAGAATATCAACCTTTTTTCAGGCGACAGCCGTAAGAATATAGAGGAGACTATTGCCTTCAACGATATTAACAGTCCTGAATTAGAGAAGATTATATCCGAACAATCTGCCGAGAACCTCCGTTCCGATTTGGAGTTAGTGTATGAAGTATATCCTAAATTCGATAGGGAAGCCTACCTCAGAGGAGACCAACAACCTGTATTTTTTGGCTCGGCATTGAACAATTTTGGGGTAAGAGAACTCTTGGATTGTTTTGTGGAAATTGCTCCTTCGCCACGCCCGAAAGCCAGTGAAGAGCGCATCGTAAACCCTGAAGAACCTACTTTTACAGGCTTCGTTTTCAAGATTCACGCAAATATGGACCCTAACCACCGCGACCGTTTGGCGTTTGTGAAAATTGTTTCGGGCACTTTCGAGCGTAACAAACCTTATTTACATACGCGTTTGGGTAAGAAGTTGAAGTTCTCCAGTCCGAATGCTTTCTTTGCCGAAAAGAAAGAAGTAGTGGATATCTCGTACGCAGGGGATATTGTAGGATTGCACGATACGGGGAACTTTAAGATAGGCGATACACTTACCGAAGGTGAAGTATTGCACTTCAAGGGGATACCGAGCTTCTCTCCTGAGCACTTCCGCTACATTAACAATGCTGACCCACTGAAATCTAAACAATTAGAAAAAGGCATCGACCAGCTAATGGACGAAGGGGTGGCACAGCTCTTTAAGTTAGACTTCAACGGTCGCAAAGTAATTGGGACGGTAGGAGCACTCCAATACGAGGTAATTCAGTATCGATTAGAACACGAGTATGGGGCAAAGTGTAGTTATGAAAACTTCCCTATTTATAAAGCTTGTTGGGTAGAGACGCCTGAAAACCCCAAAGATGCTGAGTATCTTGATTTCTTACGCGTAAAACAGAAGTTCTTAGCACGCGATAAGCAGAATCAGTTAGTCTTCTTAGCCGACTCAGCTTTCTCTATTGAGATGGTAAAACAAAAATATCCGAACTTAAAGTTGCACTTTACATCGGAGTTTGAGTAAGAAGAAATATTGATATACATAAGGTATCAGAATAGAAAAAGTTTCCTACATTTTAATATGGGGAAACTTTTTTTGTTTATAAAGTTTATTTGCTGTACTTTTGCACCCGCAAAAAACAAAATGATGAAATACACTTTATTTATAATGTTCTTGGCTATTGCGACACCTATTTTTTCTCAGGAGGCGGTGAATGACACATTGCAGGAACTTCCTAAGACAGGAATAAAAGCCGATAGAAGAGCCCAGTTAGAGAGGGCTATTTCTAAGCTATGGGAGCTTGACCGAGAAGACCAGAGAGGTACTTTTAAATTTGTGGATTACTTACCTATGTACGTAATGCCTTTCCGTTTTACGGATAAACCTACGGAACAACCTATAAGTTTGAACCCCGACCGACCTATACCCGAATGGCGCGACTACCAGCACGTAGAGGTAAAATTTCAAGTGAGCTTAAAAGCTAAGATTATGCAAGATGCTTTTGGGAAGGGTGATGTGTGGGTAGCTTTCACTCAGCAATCGTATTGGCAGATGTACAATGGTGAGCTTTCACGTCCGTTTAGGGAACTGAATTACGAACCTGAATTGATATTTACTTACCCGCTGAACCTCTCGGTGGGGAATTTTAAAGTGAAAATGGCAGGACTATCGGTAAACCACCAATCTAATGGTAAAGAAGCGGCACATTCGCGCAGTTGGAACAGAATTATTTTATTAGGTATTTTCCAATGGAATGATTTAATGGTTAATAGCCGTTTCTGGTGGCGTTTCTCAGAAAAAGCAAGAGAAGATGACAATCCCGATATTGAGAATTATATAGGACGTTGTGAATTGAGCATTGCTTACCCCTTCCGTAAAAATGTTTTTAATTTGCGAGTGAGGAATAACTTAAATTTTAATCATAATCGCGCACACGTAGAGCTGAACTGGATATATCCGCTGAATCGCGACCTGCGTATTTTGTTGCAAGCCTCTCACGGTTATGGTGATTCCCTTATCGATTACAATTACAAACAAACTATTGTGGGAGTAGGCTTTACTTTCTTAAGTCTTTAAACAGATAAGAAGTAAGAGGTAAGAGGTAATAAAGGAAACTTTTTTTGTTTATTAAGTTTTTTTGTTATACCTTTGCCCCCGAATTTAAAGATGAGAGAGATGAAAGAAGATATTGTAAAACGTGCCTTAAACGACTTTATGCAGTATGGGTTTAAAACCTTTACTATGGATGATTTGGCTAACAAAATGGGGATGTCTAAAAAGACGCTTTACGAGTATTATCCCTCTAAACAAGATTTAGTAGATGCTTGTTTAGATTATGCCTTAGAAATGAGTTGTACAAATGTAACTACTTTTGTACAAGGGGAAGGTTCAGTGATAGAAAATGTATACCGCAACCAAAAAAAGGTTCAAGAAGTTTTCAACATCAATAGTGACCGCCCTATTTGGGAATTACAAAAGTACTATCCTAAAACATACGAACGTATGAATGTAGAGACTGCCAAGGCAGATGCGATTTTTATAGATAAAGTAATGGAAAGAGGTATACAGGAGGGACTTTTTAGAGAAGATATCAATCTTAAATTCTTTAAGATTTTCTATACGGCTGTACAACGAATGAAAGCACAATCGGAGTTATTTCCTGAAACTGAGTTTTCTTTTTGGGAAACTATTTATACTATTATAGAGTATTTTTTCAGGATACTTGTCAATGAAAAAGGACTTAAAGAATTAGAACGAGTGCTTAAGGAGGTAAAAGATAAAAGGTAAAAGGTAAAAGGTTAATTTAATACTATAATACTAAAAATACCAATAATACTAATCATCAGAGATGAAAAAGTAAGGTCAGTGAGAGAAGGGTGTCTGAATAAATAAAGTAAAAAGAAGTTATAACAGAATTAAAAGGACAATATAAATAAGCCTATTAATAGGCAATTGAATTATTATGAAAAAAATCATTACGAGTGCTTTGTTGTTCCTCAGTTTTATGAGCTTTGCACAACAAAAAGAATTGACTTTAAAAGATGCTATTCGTTATGCTTTAGAGAATAAAGCGGACGCTGAGAAAGCGCGATTGGAAGTAACCAAAAGCGAATACAAAATACAAGAAGTACGCGCTAACGCACTGCCTAGTATTTCGGCTTCGGGCGGTATGGTGTACAATCCTAAGTTACAAGCTACTTATATTGATGCCAGCACATTTGCTTTCCCGGGTATGTCCGCAAGTAATGAGCCTATAAAGATGGAAATGGGGCAAAAATGGTCGGCTAATGCTGAAGCAAAACTTACCCAAGTGTTGTTTAATCAAACGGTGTTTATGGGCTTGAAAGCGGCTCGTACGACACGTGAGTTTTATATGCTTAACCAACAGCTTACCGAGAATGAAATCATTGAGAAAGTAGCACAAGCCTACTACCAAGTATACCAAACCCGACAAACATTAGAAAATATAGAAAGCAATTTGGCTCTTACCGAGAAAACGGCTAATGTTGTAAAAGGGTTAAACCAATCGGGGTTGTCAAAGAAAATAGACGTTGACCGCACTACTGTGGCTGTAAATAATCTCAAATCGGCACGCCAACAAGCCCTTAATGGGGTACAACTCTCGGAGAACGCGCTTAAATATATGATAGGTATGCCGATGAGTGAAGTAATTACTTTGCCTAAAGAAGGCTTTGAAGCTAATTACGATTTGGCTTTTGAGAAAGGTAATAGCAATACTCGTATAGAGTTACAAGTACTCGAAAAGCAAAAGCAACTTCTTGACCTCAATACCAAAGTACAACGTGCAGCACTTTATCCATCATTAGCGTTGCAGGCTACTTATGGTTATTTGAGTATGGGACCTAAAACACCGATTATTTACGGCAAGAAAGATAAAGTGTACGGAGCTGACTATTCGGCTATTACATTGGGAGTGAATATACCTATATTTTCGGGTTTCGGTACACGTGCTAAGATACACCAAGCACAGATAGAAAGTCAGGCGCTTGAAGCGACCCTTAAAGACACCCGTTTGGCAATGGATTTGGCTTATGAGAATGCCCACAGTCAGCTTACTAATAACCTTCTTACTATTGATTCGCAAAAGGAGAATGTAAAGCTTGCAGAAGAGGTATTGCTCAACACCCAAAACAACTACCAACAAGGTTTGGCTTCCCTTACAGATTTATTGGAAGCAGAACGCTCTTTATCGGATGCTAAGAACAATTACACTAATGCTTTGTTGGACTACAAATTAGCAGAAATACAGTTGCTAAAATCACAAGGGAAGTTAGAGACAATGAAGTAAGAAATCCCATAATATCTATATAAGAAAGAGACAGTACTTTTAATATTGTACTGTCTCTTTTATTTTGTTATTTGTATGTTACTTTTTCAAGTGCTCAGCTATAAGCTCTAACTCTTGATACCACTCTTCTCCAAACTTTCTAATAAGAGCCTCTTTTACGAATTTGTAGATAGGCACTTGTAACTTTTTACCCAAGACACAAGCATCATCGCATATAGGACTCCAACGATGGTAATTGACTGCTGTGAAGGAACTGTACTCTTGTAATCGTATAGGATATAGGTGACACGATATAGGTTTCTTCCAGTCTATCTTTTTATCGTTATATGCTTGCTCGATAGCACAAAGAGCCCAACCTTTTTCATTGCGTACTACATAAGCACATTCGCCTCCATTGATGAGCGGAGTTTCCCATTCGCCGTCTTCTCCTTTGATGTATACTCCTTGTTCCTCAATAGCTGTACGACCTTCCTCGGTAAGGTAAGGAGCTACTTCGGGATAAATGCGCTTCATCACTTTTAGTTCGCTTTCTTCTACGGGTGCTCCTGCATCACCTTCTATACAGCAAGCACCTTTACAAGCATTAAGGTTACAAACAAAATCGCAATCTATGATATCTTCCGAAATAATGGTATTGGCTACTTGTATCATATTTTAAACGGCTTTAATAGCTTTTTCAAAAGGAATGCGCTGAGTAATACTTCTGCCCAAAGTTACCTCATCAGTATATTCGAGTTCGCCCCCTACGGCTATGCCTCGGGCAATGGTAGAAATGGTGATATGGTAAGGCTCTACTTGTTTGTAAATATAGAAATTGGTAGTATCGCCCTCCATTGTATTGCTCAGAGCGAGGATTAACTCAGTTACTTTACCTGTCTTTACTTTTTCTATCAGTGAGGCAATGTGTAGATTGGAAGGAGCGATGCCATCGATAGGGGATATTTTGCCTCCTAAGACGTGATACTGACCAAAGAATTGTCCTGTGTTTTCTATTGCCATTACATCTCTAAAATCTTCTACAACACAAACGACTCCCGTATCACGCATAGGGTTAGCACATATCTCACATAAATCTACATCGGAGATGTTGTGGCAGTTTTTACAGTACTGGATATGGGTGCGTAAAGCCACAATAGCTTGTGCCAATTGTAGTGATTGCTCTTCGGGTTGTTTGAGCAGGTGCAAAGCTAAACGCAAAGCCGTACGTTTGCCTATACTAGGCAATTGTGCTATTTCGTAGACGGCGTTTTCTAAGAGTTTAGATGAGAAGTCCATTTTAGGAGATAGTAGTTAGGGGTTAGGAGATAGTTTGTGAGCAACTTTTGTGCAAGCCTTGTCAATGAGCTGATAGACGTTTTCGAAATCAGCTTCTGTGCCGTAATAAGGGTCGGGGATTTCGTGTTGTGTCATTCCACCCAAAGCATCAGCTAAGAAATGTACTTTAGCACGCTCTTTTTCGTTCTTAGCAAGCCGGATAACGTTTTGGTAATTGCTTTTATCCATTACGAAAATATAATCGAAAAGGGAAAAATCTTTGGCTGAGAACTGACGACCTCTAAGCATAGAGATATCTACTCCGTGTTTTTTGCCAGAGGCGATAGAACGAGTGTCAGGAGCATCGCCTACGTGATAGTTGGCGGTACCAGCTGAATCTACTTCAAAGTTATCGGAAGGGAGTTTGCTCCTCATCACGTCTTCGGCTAAAGGAGAACGGCAAATATTGCCTAAGCAAACCATTAGTATTTTCGTTTTTTTCATATATTAAAAGAGATAAGGCTTACACCTTAGAAATTAAACAAAGAGATTATTGGTTTTAACTTAGCCAAAGTGTGAAACTTTGGCTAAGTGTGTGACGCAAAAATGTTAGTTGTTACTTGTCAATTGTTAATTGAAATAGAGTCCTAATTTATCAATATATTGCCATACTTTTTCGGGGAGGAGCGGGCGTATATTGCGTCCAGCTTTGATTTCTTCACGGATAAAGGTGGCTGAGAGTTCGATGATAGGGGCGGGTACACGGGTGATATGCGGATGCTCAGTTAAAGCTTTGGGCACTGTGCCTTCTGAAATACGAGGATAGACATAAATAAAGTAATTTGCTAAAATATGCTCGTAGTTCTTCCATTTGTGAAAGCTTTTTAGGTTGTCTTCCCCCATAATTAGGGCAAAGTTAGTATTAGGGTGTTTTTCCTCTAAATAGGCTAAGGTGTTAACTGTGTAATTAGGTTGTGGCAAGTGAAACTCGATGTTTGAGGCGCGTAACTTGGGATAGCTCTCTATTGCCAAATTCACCATTTCCAATCGCAAGTGATTGTCTAATAACGATTGTTTTTCTTTAAACGGATTTTGAGGTGTTACCACAAACCACAGTTCGTTCATTGCACTGTGCTCTACCAAATGATTGGCGATAATGAGATGCCCTATATGAATAGGGTTAAATGAGCCAAAGAATAAGCCTATTTGTTTTTTCATCGGTTGATAAAATCGGTTACTATGCGCTCTGCCTCTTGTAGGGCTTGTTGTAGATTATCGTTTTTGATAATCACATCAAACTGGTGAGCAGTTGCCATTTCTTGTTCGGCTTTGTTGAGACGCATTTGTATTTTCTCCTCTGTTTCGGTTTTACGGTTGCGCAAGCGTTCTTCTAAGGCAATAAGGCTTGGCGGTTCAACAAATACTGCTAAGGTTTGTTCTGGATATTGTTGTTTGAGACGGAGACCTCCTGCGACATCAATATCGAATATCACATTCTTTCCCTTTGCCCATAGGCGTTCTACTTCTGATTTTAATGTGCCGTAATAACAACCTGTGTATACCTCTTCCCATTCCATAAATTCGTTGTGCTGAACACGTTTTTTGAATTCATCAGTAGAAAGGAAATAGTATTCTTTGCCGTGTTGTTCTTCACCACGAGGTGCACGAGAAGTAGCCGAAATAGAAAAGGCTAAGTTTAGTTTTTTGAGCGAGAGTAAATGTCTCACTATGGTAGTTTTGCCACTCCCAGAAGGAGCTGAGAAAATAATTAGTTTGTTCATTTTTTAATTAGCAAATTGGTAAATTAGCAGGTTATAATACGTTTAGAACTTGTTCTTTAATCTTTTCGAGTTCGTCTTTCATTTGGACTACTAACTGTTGCATAGGGGCGAAGTTAGCTTTTGAACCTAAGGTATTGATTTCTCTGCCTATTTCTTGTGCAATAAAACTCAATTTACGTCCGTTAGAATCTTCGCTGTGAAGGGTTTCTAGAAAATAGTCTAAGTGTTTTTTGAGTCGGATTTTTTCTTCTGTGATGTCCAATTTTTCTAAGTAGAAAATGAGTTCTTGCTCAAAGCGGTTGGCGTCTACACTCTGAATATCAGCTACCGCTTTTTCCAAGCGTTCGCGAATGAGCGCTAAGCGTTCACTGTCGAGAGCTTGTACCTCTTGCAGTAAGCTATCGATGTTACTAATACGCAAAACGAAGTCTTTTTCTAAAACTTTACCTTCTTGAATGCGGAAGGATTGCAAATCGGTAATGGCGAGGCTGATATGTTCGAAAATAGCTGAAAGTTCTTCTTCGGAAACACTTTCGGTAGTGGTTTGTAAGGCATCGGGCATACGTACTGCCATTTTTAGCAGTTCGGTAAGGTCACCATCAACAATAGTACGCATTTGCTCGATATAGGATTTTACGATATTAGGATTGATTTTAGAGGGTGTTTGTGTGCCTGTATTTTCTACAAAGATACTAAAATCTACTTTCCCGCGTAAGAGCTGCTCGGCAATGAGTTTACGGAAATCGAGTTCTTTTTCGCGATACGCTTGCGGAATACGTGTATTGATATCAATACTCTTACTGTTTAGGGATTTGATTTCTATACTAATATGTTTATCGGTGAGAGATAGTACACTCTTGCCAAAGCCTGTCATTGACTGTATCATAATATCGTTTTTGAAAATAAGTGCAAAGGTATAAAATAATTAGTAATTGACAATATTTGTGAGGTGAGTATGTTTATAAATTTTCATCAAGACTTTTATTTCATCAATGCGTTTGGTTTGTATCGGTGAATTAAGAATCGCAAATAACAAATAACGGAAATAATGCTAATGTTGGTTAGAATTAGCAATTAGCTGTTTATTAATGCGCTTTATAAGACCTGCACCTTCGTAAATGAAACCTGTATAGAGCTGGATAAGTGAGGCTCCTGCTTCTAACTTTTCGAGGGCATCGGTTTCACTAAATATTCCTCCAACGCCAATGATGGGAAATGCGTGGTTGCTCTTTTCACTTAGAAAACGTATTACCTCAGTGGAGCGACTTTTTAGAGGTTTCCCACTAAGTCCGCCAGTTTCTTTTTGATTATAGGATACTAACCCTTCTCTACCAATCGTGGTGTTGGTAGCAATTACGCCTGCAATATGAGTTTCTTGTATGATTTCGATGATATCTGACAGTTGTTCGTCGGTAAGGTCAGGGGCGATTTTTAAGAGGATAGGCTTGGGGTTTTTATGGGTTAGGTTTGTATTTTGTAAAGTGCTTAAAAGCTGTTTTAGAGGTTCTTTTTCTTGTAATGTACGCAAATTTGGAGTATTGGGTGAACTTACATTTACTACAAAATAATCGACATAATTAAAGAGTTGTTTAAAACAAATCAGGTAATCGTTTACGGCTTCTTCATTTGGGGTGGTTTTATTTTTACCAATATTTCCTCCTATCAGTACATTGGTATTCTTTTTAAGGCGCTTTACAGCAGCTTCAACTCCTTCGTTGTTAAAGCCCATACGGTTTATAATTCCTTGGTCTTCTAAGAGTCTGAACAATCGCTTTTTGGGGTTCCCCAGTTGTGGTTTAGGGGTAATGGTTCCGATTTCGATAAAGCCAAAACCTAAATTGGCTAATTCTTTGTACAATTTAGCATCTTTATCTAAACCTGCGGCTAATCCTATGGGATTTTTGAAGTGTAGCCCAAAGACTTCGCGATGTAGAGAAGGGTGTTCCACATTGTATATTTTGCGAATGAGCAAAGGCACTAAGGGGATTTTGTGAATAAACTTTAAGTATTTAAATGTAAAGTGATGAGCTTTCTCGGGGTCGAGACTGAAAAGGAATGGGCGAATGAATAGCTTATACATATCTTGGAATTTGAGAAAAAGGGTTAAGATTAGGGTTGTGCCATAAAGTTGTGCAAGGCTTCTATGGTCTCGGCTTCGTTCTCAATATATACTAAATGTCCGCCTGAAAGCAAGGTATAGCTTGCACCTGCTTTTTGGGCTAATGCTATCAAACTATCGGAAGGGATAAGAGCGTCTTTTTTACCCATAATGATATGCTTTTTAGCGGTTAGTTGTTCGAATAGTTCAGTGCGGTCGGGGCGTTGTTTCATTCCTAAGGAAGCTGCTTTGATACCTTCGTTAGGGGTGTGCATTGCTATATCGATTAGTTTGTTGAGCGCGGGTTTCATCAGCGTTTTGTTTTCATCGCTAAAGAGGTTTGTAACGGCAGTGCGCACGAAGAGTTCTTTCTCTTTATCGATTACTTTCAGCACTCGGTCTCTATTCACTTTTTTCTCTGGGGAATCGGGTAGGGTAGTGGAGTTTAACAATACTATTCCTTCTACTTTTTTGAGTAATAATTCAGCAAAAGCTAAGGCTACATAACCTCCCATTGAGTGCCCCACGATGGTGCAATGTTCTATTTCTTCTTTTAGTAAGATATCGTTTACTTGGTTTGCCATCATTTCCATTGTGTGTACTGGGGCGATAGTGGGGCTCTGCCCGTGCCCTAAAAGGTCGATGGATAGTGTGAAATATTCGGTAGAGAGAGCTTTAGTGATAGGTTGCCATATAGTATGGTCTTCTAAAAAGCCGTGAAGGAAGACAACTGTCTTATTCTTTCTTTTTCCTTCTTTTTGATAAAAAGACTGTTTCATTGTGATAATTAGTTTGTTAGGTGCTTTTTTGGGTTTGTTTTGCTATTGTTGTAAAAGCTTGATAGTTAAGGGATAGATATAGGGAGCTTATAGGAAGCTTATACGAATCTTGGACGATAGATATAGAAAAGCTATACGAATGATATAAGGTAGTAATCCCTATTCTAATTACGTTTTATATAAGATATATTTCGTTTTGAGAGATAAAGTGCTTTTTAGAGCTGTTTAATAGGAGGTTATTCTCTTGGAAAAGAGGTGTTTAGTAGTCGTTCTTTACTCAGTACGACGCCTCCTTCGTCAGCTCCTTGTCCGCCTGCGTAGTTTACCCAATTAACGGTTTTCCAATGAGGGGTAACTGTAACGATGCGGGTAGAGCCAAAAGCCATATAGTAAGTAGTTTTAATGCCTTCGTGGCGGACGTCCATACCAGCTTGTATGCCTACTTTGGCGTTGGGGGTACTTGGGTCGAGACGTACCTCTACTTGCATATACACGCCTTCGACTTTGCTGGGGGTGAACTCTCCCACAGGTTTCATAAGTTTAGAACCAAAGTGGTTTACTAATATTTTGGCATCATACCATTTGCCGTCGTATTTTCCTGATTTGGCAATAGGGATAGTGGAATAGTTTTTTTCTTGTATTACTTTAATCTTCCCATTGCCTGCTTCTGTTACGATATCTTTATAATATGTAGCCGCCCACGTGATAGGGGCTTGGTCGGTAATATCAGTTTCAGGAAAATGAACTCTCCGCCATACGTTTTCACCTTTGTAAAGCACGTAGAAGCGAAAGTTTTTTACATTTATCAAAGCGTTAGGGTTCTGATTGTTCTTTTCAGAAAATAGCACCCCCCAAAGGTTGTACAATTCAAAATATCGGTTTTCGTTGGGGTACTTGCAGTAGCCTTCTTTGCCATAAAGCCCCCAATAACAACTTTTATAAATGATTTTGTCGTGATTAAGAGACGCAAAATTTAAAGCAGCCCCGATAGATATGTTACCTCCTTTTTCGAACAATCTGTTGGAAGTATTACTATAACCATTGAAAATGAAGAGAGTGTTGTCACTAAAATTTGTGTCGTGCCCTGCTTCGGTATTGCGCATAGCTTGTTGTAGCATTTGTTGGGAATGCTCAGAAAGGTTATTGCTGTTGCTGTCTTTATTACAGCTTATCAGTGTAATAACCGAGAAAATGATACTATAAGAGAGAATGTTTTTCATTTGTTGTGATTATAGATTGTTGAGATATACGCGACAAAGGTACAAATAATTAATCATTTAATACTATAAGTATGATGAAAAAAATATACCTTTGCAATCTGTTAGTAATGTTGATACAAACAACGATGGGAAATATTTATTTAATACCGAACTTATTAGGGGGTGTTGCTCTTGATGTATTGCCAGCACAGGTGACAAATGTAGTGCAATCACTTACTTATTTTGTAGTAGAAAACGAAAAGTCGGCAAGGAAGTTTATCAAGCTCGTTACTCCGGACAAGGTGCAAGCAGATTTAAAAATAGTTGTGATAGATAAGCACCATCAGGATACTGACTATCAGAGTTTTTTAACCCCTTGTATGGAAGGACACTCGATAGGGATTATCTCGGAGGCAGGTTGCCCAGGGATAGCTGACCCAGGAGCTGATATTGTGCGGGTGGCTCACCAAAAAGGACTGAAAGTGATTCCGCTGGTAGGACCTTCTTCGTTGTTACTGGCAATGATGGCGAGTGGACTTAATGGGCAGAATTTTGCTTTTAACGGATATCTCCCTATTGATAAACAAGAGCGAAAGAAGGTACTTAAAACCTTAGAGCGCAAAGCACGAGAAGGACAGTCGCAACTATTTATAGAAACGCCTTACCGCAATAAGCAGATGCTTACTGACTTGATAGAGACATTACAGGCTAATACTCTTTTATGCGTGGCTTGTGATATTACACTTCCTACTGAAGAAATTAAAACACTCCCTGTGCATCGTTGGAAGAAAACGAATATTGATGTGCAGAAGAGACCTACTATTTTTATTATAGGGAGCTGAAATGATATGTAACTTTATAGAAAAAGGCTATCTGAGATTCTTCTCAGATAGCCTTTTTTGTAAATTCTTATTGTACTGGCATTGAAGAAACAGCTGCCGCTGTTGCAAAAACAGTAGCTAAAAGAATAAGGATAACAAGCCCAATTAAAGAGAGCACAAGCCCTGCAATGGCTAATCCTTTAGGAGTTTTAGTAACACCTATACCTGAAAGGACAAGTCCTAAAAGCCAGATAATCCACCCTAAAACAGGAACCCAACCTAAGAATACAGCTATTAAAGCTAATACGAAACCAGCGGTGCCTATTCCGTTGCTCTTAGAGGAGTTTTGGATAATGATGGTTGGGTTGTTTTCTTTAGCAGTTTGCTGTTCTTGAGAAACAGATTGCTCTTGTGTTGAAGTTGTATTTTCTTCCATAAAAAACTGAAAATTAAAATTACTCCCTACTCTGTTAAAGGCTTTTCGGGGTGTCGCCTTTTGCTATTTAAAATCGGTTGCAAAGATATGAAATATTATGATATGAAGGAAATTATTTTAACAAAAAATTAAGTTTTCTTTTATAACAAGTGTTTTTTCCACTCTTTCCAATGGTATTTCTTGGCGTAGATATACAATAAAAGAGGAAAGCAGAACAATAGAGGAGCCCATACACTGAAGCCTAAAGAGGGTTCTGAGACATCACGCAAGACGGAAGGAACTTGGAAAACTGTCCAGTCGGAAGTTACTAAAAGAGCTGTAAAAAGGTTGTTGGCGGTGTGAAACCCTAAGGCTAATTCTAAGCCATCGTCCATTAAGGTAGTGATACCTAAGAACAAGCCTGTACCTATGTAATAGATAAGCAAGCTGTATCCTAATTTTTCTACCTCGGGGTTGGCAATGTGCATTAGTCCGAAGGTGATAGAGGTAAAAAGCAAAGGAAACCACGCATTGCGCATTACAAGTCCTAAGCCTTGCATTAGGTAGCCACGAAAGAATATTTCTTCAAAAGCGGTTTGCAAAGGAATGAATAGCACTACTATCACGAGTAGTTTTAAGAAAGGTATCCACTGAAAATTCCAAATATAATCATCGGGGTTAAAAAATAAGTAGTCGATACAAGTTATGCCTATGGTTACGCTTCCCCACAACAAGAAAGCAAACCAAAAACGCTTCCAACTGATACGGGGTCGCGCCGTAATAAGTGCTACCAAAGGCTGGCGATGTATGAACTTCACCCATAGTAACAATAACCCTAAGAAGATAGCAAAGATAACTAAGTTCTCAAACAAGAATTGTAATTCACCTTTTTGGGCAATTTCCGACTGTATAAGTGTAGTAGTATCAAAAAACTGTGCTACTAAAAAGTTCAACCCTGTAAAGGCAAAGAACAGGGTTGGAACTATAATGTAAAGCCACTTAGAGCTCTGTGACAATCTTCCGTTTTTAAGATACATAGCTTTATTGTGTAATGATTCCTATTTCGGCATACGATACTCTATTGGTATCATCTACAGTTTGGGTAGCGGTAAGCTTGATATAACGGGCTTTCTCAGCAGGGAAAGTAATGCGTTGTTCAATAGGATTGTTCTTGATATTGCCAAATTCTCCCTCACTTAGCTTCTTCCAATGTACATTATCAGTACTCACTTCAAAAATGTAATGACTGATAGTTCCTTCAGCCCAGCGGTCCTGTGAAGGCAAATAGGTAAATCCTTTTAGGTTTAACAGCTCTCCTAAATCAATAGTAATGGCAGTGGGTGTATTGCCCTTTTCTTGAGCAAACCACGTATTAGGTTTTTCATCAATTACTTTCTGGATATCAGAGGAAGCAGAAGATAACACTTTCCACTTTGCTTTGGGGATATCCAATGCGTAAGAAGCTACTTCACTGTACAATTGCTGCTTGCCGTCATAGGCTACAAATTTTAAAGAAGTAGGCTGAGTAACAGGGAAAGGAGTTGTATAGCGCAACGACTGTTTAGTAGGCTGACTGCCGTCTAAGGTATAATAAATTTCAGTTTCAGTATCAGCGGGAGTGAGGGTTACTTGACCATTCTTATCACGAGAAAGCTGAGGAGTTACCAATAAAACAGGTGCATTGTATAACCCTATATTGCTAATCAATGGCGAACCTTTAGCTTCTAAAACTGTGAAACGAACCTTAGTAGCTGTTACTGATGGGAAGCGTAGTAATCGTTTGTAGCCAATAGTTGTTTGTTCATCTATAGTTTCCCATTTGCCATCTTTTTGGTATTCTAATTTAAACTTCTTTACACGTTGCCCCAATGGGATATACTCTTGTGCCATAAAGCGATTAAAAGTAGTAGGCTTGGTAAAGTTTAGTTCTATAGAAGCTTCTGTTACTCCTTCGTCGGTTGTCCAATAGGTGTTTTTATCACTATCGGTAGTTTTTTCAGGGTTAAATAGCTTGTTATTTTTACGAATATTAGAAGCCGTTACAGAGGCTTCAGTTACGAGGTTACGTGCAAAATCTGCTTCTATAACTTTTTTGAGTTCCATTAATCTCTTGATGTCATTTTCGTGTACTAAGCCACGTCTATCCACGGGAAGATTGAGTAATAAGTTGTAACCGCGACCTACTGAAGCGTAGTATATGTCTACCATTTTTTCTAATGGACGCACTTGGTGGTCTTCGCGTGCGTGGTAATACCAACCTGGGCGAATAGATACGTCAGCTTCGGCAGGAATCCAATTTACGCCATTTTCATCGCCTTCACCCAAATGATGTAAGCGGTCTTTTCCTTGTAAAGAAGGGTTAGAGGTAAAAGGATTCCAGTTAGTAGGAGTACCAAAGCCTTTTTCATTACCTATCCAGCGAATATCCGGACCTTCATCACCAAAGATAGTAGCATTAGGCTGCAAATCGCGTACTATGGCGAATGTTTTATCCCACTGATAATAAGTATGAGCATCAATAGTACGAGTTTCGTTAGCTCCACCGTAATAACCTGAACCACCGTTGGCACCGTCAAACCATACTTCAAATATTTCACCGTAATTGGTAAGCAATTCTCGTAGTTGGTTATGGAAATAGGTAACGTAGGCTTCTCTGCCATACTCAGCGTGGTTTCTATCCCAAGGTGATAAATATACTCCAAATTTAAGTCCTGCTTTGTGGCAGGCTTCTGAAAGCTCTTTTATAACATCGCCTTTACCGTTTTTCCAAGGTGAGTTTTTTACAGAGTGCTCAGTGTACTCTGATGGCCATAAGCAGAAACCATCGTGGTGCTTAGCCGTGATGATAACGCCTTTCATACCAGCGTCTTTAATCACTTTCACCCACTGATTTACATCTAATTCAGTAGGGTTGAATAAAACAGGGTCTTCACCACCTGTGCCCCATTCCATATCGGTAAAGGTGTTCATATTAAAGTGGATAAAAGCATAATATTCCATCTCGTGCCACGGCAACTGACGTGGGGAAGGAATAGCTCCCACTGACTTGGGTGCTTCAATACTTTTGCAAGCCACCATACATAAAGCGGTGGCTAATAAGGCTAATTTTTTCATTGTATACAGTATTTAAACTTCTTTGTTATAAAGTTTTCATAAGTGGTGCAAAGATATAGAATATTTTTTTACTATCAAAATAAAATTCTAAAGATTGTATCTCGTACTAATATCTCAATAAAATTATTTTAACTTTTCTCTTGTGTTACTAAATAAAAAAGAGACTATTCTCTTATGAAAATAGTCTCTTAAATATGTTTTTCTTTTCTCTTACTGATTAGAGAACTTCTGTATTACTTCTTCTAAAACATCATACACTCGGTCTAATTGAGTATCTGTGATGATGTAAGGGGGCAAAATGTAGATAATATTTCCCACCGGACGCAGTATTACGCCTTCTGAGATGAAGAAGTTGTACAGTTTATCCCTGAATGAGCCGTAGTAGTCAGTATTTTGAGAGGTTTTGAGGTCGAATGCCAAAATAACACCTAAGGTACGTGCATTCTCTACCGATGGATATTTCGCAATACGGGCTAAAAACTCCTGATGACGGCGTGCAATGCGTTTTAAGTTGGCTTGCATTTCGTCACTTTCCAATATGCGAATAGCTTCTAAGGCAATCGCACAGCCTGTGGGGTTTGCCGTAAAGGTATGTCCGTGGAAAAGAGCTTTGTTCACGTCTTCACTGTAAAAAACGTCGAATATCTCTTGGGTAGCAGTAGTTACTGCAAGCGGAATTGTTCCTCCTGTAAGAGCTTTCGATAAGCACATAATATCGGGTTTATGAGTGAGATAGTCCGAAGCAAAAGTGCGCCCTGTACGCCCGAAGCCTGTCATTACCTCGTCGGCAATGGTAATCACACCATTTTCTTGTGCGATATGAATCAGCTTGTCTAAGGCTTCTGGTTCATATATTTGCATTCCTGAGGCTCCTTGTACTAAGGCTTCAAATATAAAGGCGGCAGGGTGATGTTCAGCAATCACTTCTTTTAGTTTTTTAGCAGCTTCATCGCTTCCTTTTTTGGGTAACGGTATGCGCACTACTTTCAACAAATGTTCTTTAAAAGCATCAGTAAAGAATGAAATACCCGAAGCTGCCATAGCGGCAAAGGTATCTCCGTGAAATGCATCTTCAAAAGCAACTACCGTAAAGCGCTTCTCGCCTTTATTGAAAAAGTACTGTAACGCCATCTTGATACCTACTTCCACTGCTGTCGACCCGTTGTCCGAGAAGAATACTTTCTGTTGGTTTTTAGGCAGGATACTGATGAGCTTTTCAGCAAGCTCTACCGCAGGTCGGTGTGTAAAGCCACCAAAGAGCACGTGCTCTAACTGGGTGAGTTGTTTGTAGGCAGCTTGGGCTAATCGCTCGTTGCTATGCCCATAGGGGTTCACCCACCAACTGGCAATGGCATCTATGTATTCTTTGCCGTCCTCGTCCCAAAGGAGAGCATCTTTTCCTTTCACAATTCCGATAGGTTTGGCAGCCGTTTGATGTTGGGTATACGGGTGCCACAAATGTTTTTCGTCTCGCTGTTGTAAATTCATTTTTTCGATTGTATAATGGTTTTGGTTATAATATCTTTTTCCATATTCCAGCCTCTCGCCGGACTGTATTCGCGCCCGTACAAGATGATTTGCACGTGCAGTTTGTTCCATTTTTCTTTGGGGAAGAGTCGTTTGGCATCTTTCTCAGTTTGCACTACCGAACTACCGTCGGAAAGCTTCCAGCGGTGCATCAGTCGGTGTATATGGGTATCAACGGGGAAGGTCGGAATGCCAAAGGCTTGTGCAAGAACAACGCTGGCAGTTTTATGTCCTACTGAGGGGAGAGCCTCTAAAGCCTCAAAGGTTTGAGGAACTTCACCGTTGTATTTGTCTATGAGTATTTGGGAAAGCCCGTGAATACCTTTAGATTTCATAGGGGCAAGCCCTAAGGGTTTGATAATCTCCTGTATTTCGTCTACCGAAAGTAGTACCATATCATACGGATTGTCCGCTTTGTTAAATAGAATAGGCGTGATTTGGTTCACCCGTGCATCGGTAGTTTGTGCCGATAAGAGTACGGCTATCAGTAGCGTATAAGGGTCTTTGTGTTGTAGGGGTATAGTAATTTCAGGATAGATACTTTCCAGTGTATCAATGATAAAGTTTACTTTTTCAGCTTTTTTCATTTCTCTTTTCTAATAATACAACATTCTCTACGTGGTAGGTTTGTGGAAACATATCCACGGGCTGAACTTTGGTTACTTTATAAGTTACATCAAGCAAGGAAAGGTCTCGCGCTTGCGTTGCACTATTGCAACTTACATATACTATCTTTTTGGGGGCTATTTGAAGAATTTTAGCTACTACATCTTTGTGCATACCGTCGCGAGGAGGGTCGGTGATAATCACATCAGGGGTGCCGTTTTCTTCTATAAAAGTGTCGTTGAAAATGTTTTTCATATCTCCCACGTAAAAAGTAACATTCTCAATACCATTGGCAAAAGCATTGTCTTTGGCATCTGCTATAGCCTCTGGTACAGCTTCTACCCCTATCACCTTTTTCGCTTTTTTCGCTACAAACTGCGCAATAGTGCCCGTCCCCGTATAAAGGTCGTACACTAATTCATCGCCCTTTAAATCGGCAAAGTTACGAGCTACTTGGTACAGCTTGTACGCTTGTGCCGAGTTAGTTTGGTAAAACGACTTGGCATTGATTTTAAATCGCAACCCTTCCATTTCCTCATAAATACAGTCAGTACCTTTATAGCAAATAAGTTCTTGGTCATAAATAGCATCGTTGCCTTTGCTATTGATACAGTATTGCAAAGAGGTAATCATCGGGAATGTCTCTGCAATATGGTCGAGGAGCAGTGTAATTTTAGGGTCGTTGCGGAAGAACTGTATCACTACCATTATTTGCCCAATGGAGCTAATGCGTATCATCATAGTACGCAATAAGCCTGTTTGTTGCCTCGGGCTGTAAAAAGGCATTTCGTTCGCCAAGGCAAAACGCTTTATCTCGAAGCGTATCGCGTTAGAAGGCTCGGCTTGCAAGTAACATTTGTCTATGTCTAAAATCTTGTCCCAAGCTCCTGCTATGTGAAAACCTAAGGCATTCCGATTGTCTATTTCGTCGGCTTTCTTAATTTCATCGGGAGTGAGCCAGCGCATATCCGAAAAAGAAAACTCCATTTTGTTGCGGTAGTAATAAGTCTCGTCAGAGCCTATGATAGGCATTACAGCAGGAATTTCTATCCTACCCAATCGTACTAAGTTGTTTTCTACTTCTTTCTGCTTGTAAAATAGCTGACTTTGGTAGTTCATATCTTGCCATTTGCAACCGCCACAATAGCCAAAGTGAGAACATACGGGCGTTACTCGTTGCTCTGATAGTTGGTGATATTTAGTTACAAAACCTTCATAATAAGCCGATTTCTTTTTGGTGGTCTGCACATCTACTACATCACCAGGAATAGCGTTACTTATAAATATCACACGTCCGTCAGGAGCTTTAGCAATGCTTTTGCCTTTGGCTCCTGCATCAATCACGGTTACATTTTCAATGGTTATATGCTTATTTTTGCTCATTATGGGTGCAAAGGTACAAAATAATTGCGAATTACAAATGCTCTCATTATATTCAAACTCCCTCCAAGATTTTCCAATATTCCCACTAACCTACTAATTTCCTAATTCACTAATTCTCTAATTTCCCAACCCGCTCATTCTCTTTCCGTCGCTATATCCCCCTCTCCTTGGGAGAAGTCTC
>NZ_KB291175.1:0-10364 GCF_000318255.2 Capnocytophaga sp. oral taxon 380 str. F0488 | reverse complement strand
CCCTTCTCATAGCCTTTTTTCATCAAAAATCCTCTTAACTCACTTCTGATATCTTTCGTTTTTCTCCGCCTCCATTTACTAATCTGCTAATTTTCTAATTCTCTCATTTTCTCATTTTCTCATTCTCTACTATTAATTACCATTATTTTAAAATTAAAAAAATCTATAAATCCAGTAGCTCTTCTTTGCAAAAAAACTGCTATCTTTGCACCGTAGAATTTTTAAAATAACAAATTATGAGTTTAAATACCTTAGGGCTTGATAAAGCCAAAGTAGAAAAAGAAATCGGCTTGCTAAATGTACTGCTTGCCAATTATCAAACGTATTATCAAAACTTGCGCGGTGTACACTGGAACGTAAAAGGAAAACGCTTCTTTGAACTACACGTGAAGTTCGAAGAACTTTATAATACCGCACAAGAACAAGTCGACGAAATAGCTGAGCGTATTCTTACCCTCGGTGGCGTGCCTTTTCACACTCTCGAAAGCTATGTAAAGCACACTTCTGTTCCCGTAGGCGAAAACATTTTCGACGATGATAAAACCGTACGCTTGATAATCAATACCATTAGCACTTTATTACCTTTGGAAAGAGAATTGTTAGACTTCTCCGACGAAATAGGTGATGAAGGGACTAATAATCTAATGAGCGACTTTGTAACCGAACAAGAGAAAACCGTTTGGATGCTCAAAGCCTACCTCAATGAAGTAATTTAATACTGAATTTTGATTAAACGAGGAAGAGGGATTGACTAAAAATAATCAATTCCTCTTTCTTTTTTTGCCAATTCATAATTAATCCCTACCTTTGCACAACTCATAACTCTTAATTGATAACTCATAACTTTTAACTCATAACTAATGAAATATTTAATCACATCTATCCTATTTATCGCAACCACTATCCTCACCGCTCAACACAAAGCCCCTACCGATTGGGAACTCTCAGGACTCAAAGGAAAAGTGAAAAGTCAGCGCAGTATCCCTTATGAGGTAGTTATCCAAGGAAAAACATTCGTAAAAGGAGCTATCGACCGCGATTTGGATACAGTAGTCAAGATAGGTAACCTCGACAATCTTCAAAAAGATTTCAATCCCAATGGATATCTTACTCAAATGCGTTTTTTCTTTAAAAACGGTGAGTTGTACAGTCGTATGGAATACTATTACAATCCGCAAGGGCAACTGTTTGAAACCCGTTACAATTCCGATAAAACCCTTTATGTCTACAACCCCGAAGGCTATCTTATCAAAGATGCAACCTACTCACCTGGGGGCTTCTTAAAAACACATTACAACTATCAAGTAGATACCAATGGCAAAGTGCTAAAAGAGGAAACTTATCACGCCAATCAGTTAGAGTCTACTATAGCTTATACTTACAACAAACAAGGCGACCCTGTCGAGATGCGCTACTACGATGCTCAGGGCAATCTGTTGCAAAGGGTAGAAAGCAAGTTCAATAAACAGCATTTAGCCGAACGCAATCGCACTTACGACAAAGATAATAAGTTGGTGAATATTACTACCAAAAAATACAATAGTCAAGGAGATTGTATCAAACTACAAGCAGAAAATAAACTACCTCAAAAACAGAAGAATGTAGCGACTTACGAGTATAAATACGATAATCGAGGTAATTGGATTGCTAAAACGACTTTCATCAACGGTGAACCCCGACAAATTATAGAACGCACCCTCAGTTATTATGAATAACATTCACTTTTTCGGTGTAAGGCATCTGTCGCCTTCGGCAGCCTATCATTTAATCGCCTTCTTAGAGGAAAACAACCCCAAGTGTATTCTCATCGAAGGTCCTGCCGATGCTACCCCTCTGATGTCTCAAATAGCGCAAAAGGGGGTAAAACCTCCTATCGCTATGCTGGGCTATACTACCGAATTGCCTATCGAAACAGTGCTTTATCCATTTGCATCTTATTCTCCCGAATATCAAGCAATATGTTGGGGAGTAAAGAAGAAGGTAACACTTCGTTTCATCGATTTGCCTTCGGAGAATATGCTGAAATTGAAGCAGGAGCAACGCACGGAGGAAGAAGCCGAAAAAGCCAAAGAATTTTATCTCTACCACAATACCCTCTACAAGCAAATAGCCGAAGAGGGGGGCGAAACCGATTATGAAGATTATTGGGAACGCCATTTTGAACACAATCTCAATCCTGATGCTTTTGCACCCACACTTGCCTTACAATCGGGTGAAATGCGCCAAATGGTCATAGATAAAGAATATGAAAACGCGCCTTTCGATTTCTCGTATAATCTCATTCGTGAGGCATATATGAAACGTGAGATTGCTAAAGCTTGCACCGAGTTCAAACCCGAAGAAATAGTAGTAATCGTAGGGGCTTACCACTTATCAGGTATCCAGAACAGCCTGCCTGCTATGACTGATGACGAGCTTAAAAAGCTCCCCAAAGCTACCTCTCAACTCACTCTGATGCCTTATTCCTATTTGCGTCTCAGCAGCCGCACGGGTTATGGAGCGGGCAATACAGCTCCTTATTACTTTGAGCTGATGTGGCAAACGATGCACGAAAACACCCTCAATCAGCTCTCAGCTGTCTATCTTACTAAAGTAGCCAAAATCTTGCGTGCTCAAGGGCAAAATGCCTCTTCTGCTAGCGTAATTGAAGCGGTGCGCCTTGCCAATGTGCTTTCGGCTATGAAAGGCGGTACTTACCCTGTGTTGCAAGACCTCCACGATGCAGTAGTTACTTGTTTTGGTGGGGGAGACCTTGCTGTGGTAGCCGAAGCTATCAATAAGGTAGATATCGGTACGGCTATTGGGGCATTACCCGAAGGGGTGAGCCAGACGCCCGTACAAGAGGATATGAACCAAGAGCTGAAACGCTTAAAGCTCACCAACTACAAATCGGCGGTAGCGCAAGACCTCACCCTCGACCTGCGTGAGAACTTAAAAGTAAAGACCAAAGAAGCTGCTTTTATAGACCTAAATCGCTCTACATTCCTTCATCGCTTGGAAGTGTTGGGCATTCACTTTGCCACCCAGCAGCACGTACAGCAGGATAAAGCCTCGTGGGCAGAGAAATGGGTGTTACAGTGGAGTCCTGAGGTCGAAATAGAAATTGTAGAAGCTAACCTTAAAGGTGAAACGCTTGAAATAGCCACAGCTTTTGTACTCAAAGAACAGCTCAACGAAAGCACCGACCTTTCGGTGGTGGCTAAAATCATTAGGCAGGCTTGCGAATGTCAGCTTACGCATATTTTTGGCAATGCGCTCAGCACCCTGCAACGCCTTTTGGTAGATAGTAATAGTTTTGCCGAAACTGCCTTTGCCGCACACGAGCTCTCGGTGCTTATACAGTATGGCGACCTGCGTCAGTTCAATCTCGAACCGCTGAAACCTATCTTGCAACAGCTTTTCCTCCGTGCTTCGTTATTACTGATAGATGCTTCATCTTGTGATGACAAAGCCTCTAAGCAAATAGTAGAAGCTATCAATACTATGGAGTTCATAGCCGAACAGCAATACGAATTGGTAGATACTGAAACGTGGCAAAAAGAACTCACCCACCTTGCGTGGCGCGACGATGTGAACACCAAACTCTCGGGAGTAGCCTTTGCTATATTGTTAGAGCACAATTTAGCTACTGAAGAACAATGTGGAAAAGAAGTGTCTCGTCGTCTTTCAGCAGGTGTCCCCGCCGATTTAGGAGCCTCGTGGTTTGAAGGCTTTTCAGGGAGAAATAGATACGCATTGTTATCGCGTACGATTATATGGCAAGAGTTAGACAACTATGTACGCCAGTTGGACGAAGAGCAGTTTATGCGCTCGGTAGTGTTCTTGCGCCGTGCTTTTTCCGATTTTGAGCCTAACCAAAAGAACAGTATCGCTGAACTTTTAGGAGACCTTTGGGGTACTGGCAAAGAAGCTACTGCCGAACTTTTGCAAGAAGTGCTTACGGAAGAAGAGAGTACTAAATTAGATGAACTTAACGACTTTGATTTTGATTTTTAAATATATGAAAGAAGTATTTACCTTATACCGAAAATTGCGTGAGCGACAACTCAAATTGCTCAATAGCTTTACCCCCGAAGAATTAGCAATCATTCCTGCGGGCTTTAAAAACAATATCTTGTGGAATCTCGCTCACTGCGTGGTCACCCAGCAAAATTATTGCTATGCCAATAGCAACCTGCCTACTTATCTCACCCCTGAGTTTGTAGAGCGTTATCGCAAAGGCACCATTCCTGATGGACATATCCCTACTTCTGCCGAGATAGAGGAACTAAAAGACCTTCTCATCAGCACTGTAAATTGGCTCGAAACTGATTATCAAAAAGGAATTTTTAAGCACTATAATCATTATGTAACGGGCATAGAGTACGAACTCAATACTATTGAAGAAGCTATTTACTTCAATATTTCACACGAGGGAGTACATTTGGGAAGTGTATTAGCTTTAAAATGTGCAATTACAGGAAGTAAAAAGTAATTGATTATAAATTAAATAGATGAGTAACACGAAAAGCTATTTGATGTCTGATATTGAAGTAAGTTTCCCAATTAGAAAAAAAAGTATTACCTTTGCAATCGCTATCAATAAAATTAGTTTATGAAAAAACGTACCATACTCAACCTACTACTTATTCTTTTTGTGCTCTCTTTCTTTGTAACTCCTTTGGGGTACGAAAGTAAGATATTACTACAGCGTATCTTCGCCGGATCAGTAGATATTATTCCCGCTGATAAAGCTCGTAAAATAGACTTCGATTGGCAACTGAAAGACCGCAATAATGTGCAGTTTAACTATTCCCAAACCGAAGGTAAGAAACCATCATTTGTATACTTCTTCTCTTCTTGGCGTGAAATCAGTGTAGCCGATCTTTATGCAGTCGAAAAACTCTACGATGCTTATAAGGATAAAGTGGATTTTTACATCATCACCAATGAGCTCCCTGAGCCAGTAGATGAAATGATGCAAAAGCGCAATTTTCATTTCAAAGTTACCTACCTCATTATCGAAGCTCCTAAAAAGCCTTTTGACCCCGATAAGATTCCTGCAGGTTACATAGTAGATAAAAACGGTTATGTACGCGCTCAGAAAGACGGCATTGCACGCTGGAATAGCGATGCAGTACATCAGTTGTTAGACAGTCTTACCCAATAGCTTAACTATAGGCAAACTCTATCTCTCAAACAAAATAATTATAAAGATAGTATTTTAGATTCAATTTAAAGTACTATCTTTGCGCTTTGTAAAATCGCATCTCGGTATAAATAAGAGGAGTTTTTACCTCTTATCTCTTACCTCTTATCTAAAAGCAATTATGACTAAATATACAGAAGAAGAACTTAAAGAAGAATTAGAAAACAGCGAATACAAATACGGCTTTTATACAGATATCGAATCAGAAACTTTTCCTAAAGGGCTCAATGAGGAAGTGGTAATAGCCCTTTCTAAAAAGAAAAACGAACCCCAGTGGATGACTGATTGGCGTTTAGAAGCCTTCCGTGCGTGGCAAGCGATGGAAGAGCCTCCTCATTGGGCGAATCTCAAGTTTGAAACTCCCGACTTTCAAGATATTGCTTATTATTCTGCTCCTAAACAGAAACCTAAACTTAACAGCCTTGATGAGGTAGACCCTCAGCTATTGGAAACTTTCCAAAAACTCGGTATCTCTCTTGAAGAACAAAAACGCCTTGCGGGAGTAGAAGATGAAAAATCTGCCGTAGCAATGGACGTAGTGATGGACTCCGTTTCAGTAGCAACCACTTTTCAAAAAACATTGGCAGAACGAGGCATTATCTTCTGTTCTATCTCCGAAGCGATACAAAAACACCCTGACTTGGTGCGTAAGTACCTTGGTACCGTCGTACCTAAAACCGATAATTTCTACGCAGCTCTTAACTCAGCAGTCTTTTCTGATGGGTCTTTCTGTTATGTACCCAAAGGGGTGCGTTGCCCTATGGAGCTTTCTACTTATTTCCGTATCAATCAAGCAGGAACAGGACAGTTTGAGCGAACCCTCCTCATTGTTGATGAAGGTGCTTACGTCTCTTACCTCGAAGGTTGTACGGCGCCCAAACGCGACGAAAACCAATTGCACGCCGCAGTGGTAGAACTCATCGCAATGGAGGGAGGCGAAATAAAATACTCTACCGTTCAAAACTGGTTTCCTGGTGATAAAGACGGTAAAGGCGGTGTATATAACTTCGTAACCAAGCGCGCTTTGGCTGAGAAAAATGCCAAAATATCGTGGACGCAAGTAGAAACAGGCTCTGCTATTACTTGGAAATACCCTTCAGTAGTGCTCAAAGGGGATAATTCTATAGGCGAATTTTACTCTATTGCGGTTACTAACCACTTCCAACAAGCTGATACAGGTACTAAGATGATACACTTAGGCAATAATACCAAATCCACGATTATCTCTAAGGGTATTTCGGCAGGAAAATCACAAAACAGCTACCGTGGATTGGTGAAAGTAGTGCCTAATGCTAAAAATGCACGCAATTTCTCTCAATGCGATTCCCTATTGATGGGTAACCTCTGTGGAGCGCATACATTTCCTTATATAGAAGCTAAAAATCCTACTGCTCAAATAGAACACGAAGCTACTACCTCTAAGATTGGTGAAGACCAGATTTTCTACTGCAATCAGCGGGGTATTGATACCGAGAAAGCGATTTCACTCATAGTAAATGGTTTTGGCAAGGAAGTGCTTAACAAGCTCCCTATGGAGTTCGCTGTAGAAGCTCAAAAACTCTTAGAGATTTCGCTAGAAGGAAGTGTAGGCTAATGACGATGGTATACTAAAAATTGCTTTTGCTTCATAAAATAAATCACTAAACATTAATCATTAAACATTAAAAATATGATTCTCGCTCCTTCATTATTAGCTGCAGATTTCGGCAACCTGCAACAAGCCATTGAAATGGTAAACGCCAGCGAAGCTGATTGGTTTCATATCGATATTATGGACGGTGTTTTTGTGCCTAATATCTCTTATGGTATGCCCGTGCTTTCAGTGATTCACAAACACGCTACCAAACCGTTAGATATTCACTTGATGATTATTGACCCCGACCGCTATATTAGCACTTTTGCTAAGCTCGGTAGTAATATTCTTACTGTGCATTACGAGGCGTGTACGCACTTGCATCGCACTATACAAGCAATTAAAGCAGAGGGAATGAAAGCAGGAGTAGCCCTCAATCCGCATACACCTGTCGCCTTGTTGGAAGATGTTATTCAAGATATAGATGTACTCTTGCTGATGAGCGTGAATCCTGGGTTCGGTGGACAGTCATTTATTGAAAATACTTATAAGAAAGTGCGTCAAGCTAAAGCACTTATTGAACAAGTAGGGGCACGCGCACTTATAGAAATAGATGGTGGAGTGAGTTTAAAGAATGCCAAAGCACTTGTAGAGGCAGGTGCTGATGCCTTAGTAGCAGGCAGTTTTATCTTCAATGCTACTAACCCTACCCAAATGATTGCGGAATTAAAAAAATCAGTATTATAAGAATACTTATTTTATGATACAAAATAGGCTATCAAGAAAGAAATATTATCTTTTTGATAGCCTATTATTATTGTATTATTTCTTTTTAGAAGGGGCTTTTTTAGGTTTAGGCTCTTTCTCGGTAAGGAGGGCAAGAGCTTGTTCTTTGGTGAAAGTTGCTATATCGGTGTCTTTGGGGAGTTCTACTTTGGTTTTACCTTTGAGGAGGGTAAAACGTCCCCAGCGGGCTTTCTCTATACGGATAGCTCCTTCGTCCCATTCTTTCACTACCTTTTCCGATTCTTTTTTGAGCTTATCTTCTATAAGTTCTTCTACATCTTGCTGACTAAGATGGTCGAAATTGTACTTTTTGGTAACGTTTATATAAGTGTTGTTCCACTTAATAAAGGGACCAAAACGACCTACACCTTTGGTAACTTCCACTCCCTGATAGGTGGCAATAGGAGCGTCAGCTTTTTTCTTCTCGCCGATGAGTTGCTTAGCCCGCTCGAGAGTTACACTGAAAACATCTTCACCTTTATCAAGTGATATAAAAGCATCGCCGTAGCGCACATAGGGTCCGAAACGCCCTACATTCACTTCTACATTCTTACCATCGACAATGCCTAACTGACGAGGAAGCTCGAAGAGTTTGAGAGCTTCTTCAAAAGTAATCGTTTCGATAGACATACCTGCCAATAGACTTGCATAAATAGGCTTTTCGGCATCATCGGGATTACCTATTTGTGCCATAGCCCCATAACGACCTAAGCGTACGCTGAGAGGGCGACCTGATTTAGGGTCGGTACCCAGCACGCGCTCACCTGTTTCACGACCTGTATGTTTTTCAACATTTTCTACTACGGGGTGAAAATGATTATAAAACTGTGTGAGCATCTTTGTCCAATTCTCAGTGCCTTCGGCTATTTCGTCGAAGCTATTTTCTACTTTGGCAGTGAAATTATAGTCCATTATCGTATCGAAATGGGAAACGAGAAAATCGTTTACTACACTACCTATATCGGTGGGGACAAGCTTGCCTTTATCGGCACCTACTCGTTCGCTAAGAGTTTGCGTTTTGATAGTATTGCCTGCAAGGGTGAGTTGCTGATAAGGGCGCACTTCACCTTCGAGTGTGCTACGTTCCACATAACCGCGATTTTGAATCGTAGAAATGGTAGGAGCATAAGTAGATGGGCGTCCGATACCGAGTTCCTCTAACTTTTTCACCAGCGAAGCCTCAGTATAACGAGGTAGTGGACGAGTGAAACGCTCGGTAGCAGTAATATAACGATGCGTAAGAGCTTCTCCTTTTTTGAGATTAGGGAGCATTCCTTCTTGTTCTTCTTCCTCGTCGTCAGTACTTTCTAAATACACTTTTAAAAAGCCATCGAACTGTACCATTTCGCCATTGGCTACGAAGTATTCTTTGTGCTTATCGGCTTCTATCTTTACGGTAGTGCGCTCTATTTGAGCGTCTGCCATTTGTGAGGCAAGGGTGCGTTTCCATATCAGTTCGTATAGCTTATTCTGGTCGGGTTCAGCAGCGATAGAGGTGCGACTCATATCGGTAGGACGAATGGCTTCGTGCGCCTCTTGTGCGCCTTTGCTTTTAGTGGCGAAATTGCGCACTTGACTGTACTGAGCTCCGAAGAGTTGTACGATAGCGTTTTTGGCAGTGTTGAGTGCTTCTTGTGAAAGATTCACGCTATCGGTACGCATATAGGTGATAAAACCAGATTCGTAGAGGCGTTGGGCTACCGTCATTGTTTTGCTTACTGAGAAGTGCAGTTTGCGTGCGGCTTCTTGTTGGAGGGTGGAAGTAGTGAAGGGGGGCGCAGGCATTTTCTTAGCTGGTTTGGTTTCTAATGATTGCACTTTGAAATGCGCTCCGATATTCTGTTGCAAGAAGTTTTCAGCTTCGGCTTGTGTGTTGAAATTCTTAGGTAAAGAGGCTTTTACAACTTTGCCTTCTGAGGTGATAAATTCGGCAGTAATTCGGTAAGAGGATTGCGTTTTGAAGTCTTGTATTTCGCGTTCGCGTTCTACGATAAGGCGTACTGCTACCGACTGAACGCGTCCTGCTGAGAGTCCGCTTTTAATTTTTTTCCACAGTACGGGAGAGAGTTCATAGCCCACGAGGCGGTCGAGTACACGGCGTGCTTGCTGAGCATTCACCAGATTATAATCGATACCACGAGGGTTTTTAATAGCGTTTTCAATAGCCGATTTGGTAATGGAGTTAAAAACGATGCGCTTGGTATTTTCCTTTTTTAGTTTGAGTGTTTCGGAAAGATGAAACGCAATAGCTTCTCCTTCACGGTCTTCATCGGAAGCGAGCCATACTACTTCGGCTTTGGACGTGAGTGCTTTGAGTTCTTTTACAAGATTTTTTTTGTCGTTAGAGATGAGGTAATTAGGTTTAAAACCGTGCTGGATATCTACGCCCAGTTCATTGGAGGGCAAATCGACAATATGCCCATAGCTGGACACTACTTTGTAGTCCTTACCTAAGAACTTTTCAATGGTTTTAGCCTTGGCAGGCGACTCTACAATCACTACATTCTTAGCCATACGCTTGTTTGTTTTTTGAGTTATTGGGTGCAAAAGTACAAAATAATTGCGAAATAGCAAATGAGGGAAAAGGCAATAATACCGGAAATACCAATAATACCAATAATACCGGAAATGCCAATAATGCCAATAATACCGGAAATACCAGTAATCAACTTTGCCAAAGGTGCGAGCCGCACAGGCAGTCGTAGCACGACGGGCAATAGAAAATTAGAGAATTAGGAAATTAGCAAATGGGTGGTAGTGATAAAAAAGGTTTTTTGACGGGGCTGACTTGTCGGACAAATTGGACTGGTCTGAGTT
>NZ_KB291174.1:85013-95416 GCF_000318255.2 Capnocytophaga sp. oral taxon 380 str. F0488 | reverse complement strand
TTTTCACAAAACCTCTCCCTTCCTTCTTTCGAGCATTTTCGCTTTCTTTCAAAAATTCCTAACAGCCCCAACACATCGCTTTTTCATCTCAAACTTTGGCAAAGTTTTAAACTTTGCCAAAGTTGAATAAACTGACAATACCTCCGCTGGTTTACAAGACGCAGCCTTGATTTTGTTTAAATTTTGTTTAATTTCTGAGGCACAGCCTCATTCCTCTAACTCAAACTCACGCCTCATTTCCTAATTCTCTAATTTCCTAATTTCCTAATTCTCTAATTTTCTCTGCCTGTCGTGCTACGACTGCGCTCGCACCTAATTCTCTTTTCCGTCACCACATTCCCCCTTTGAAGATAGCCAGCGACAGCTTGGTATGTGCCTAGCGAGAGTGGAGTATGTGTAAAAAGGAATGTTATCCCTAGTGCCTATGGCCTAAGGCCTAATGCCTTTTCTCTAATTTCCTCATTCTCTAATTTTCTCATTTCCTAATTATTTCATACCTTTGCACTTTCTTAACTTATTATTTTTAATAAAACAATGGCTCGTGTATTAACAGGCATTCAAAGTACAGGTACTCCCCACTTAGGAAATATCCTAGGAGCAATCCTCCCAGCAGTGCAAATGGCATCAGACCCTTCTAACGAATCGTTTCTGTTCATCGCCGATATGCACTCCCTTACTCAAATAAAAGACGGTGCGCAACTCCGCGCCAACACTTATAGCGTTGCTGCCACTTGGTTGGCTTTCGGTTTAGATACTGATAAAGTAACCTTCTACCGCCAGAGCGACGTACCCCAAACCGCTGAACTCTCGTGGTACTTGGCTTGTTTTTTCCCTTACCAACGCCTCACCCTCGCCCATTCGTTTAAAGACAAAATGGACTACCTGCAAGACGTAAATGCTGGGCTCTTCACTTACCCTATGCTAATGGCAGCCGACATACTCTTGTATGATGCTGAGGTCGTACCTGTGGGCAAAGACCAGTTGCAACACCTCGAAATTACCCGCGATGTAGCTTCTCGTTTCAATCACCAAATGGGCGAAACTTTCGTATTGCCACAAGCTAAAATAGAGGAGAAAATAATGATTATACCAGGTACCGACGGCGAAAAGATGAGCAAGTCACGCAACAATTTCATCAATATTTTCTTGCCCGAAAAACAACTCCGCAAGCAAATAATGGCAATCCAAACCGATAGTACTCCTTTGGAAGCTCCCAAAGACCCCGATACTTGCAACGTGATGAGGCTCTACCGCCTGTTAGCTTCTCCTGAGCAAATACAAGCAATGGAAGAGGCTTACCGTGCAGGAGGTTATGGCTTCGGTCAAGCCAAACAAACCCTTTACGAACTGATATTAGAAAAATTTGCTACCCCACGCGAGCGCTACGTTTACTATATGGAGCATTTAAGCGAACTCGATGCTATATTAAAAGAAGGTGCTGCCAAAGCACACCGCGTAGCCGATGAAACTTTGCGCAGGGTACGCACCAAAATAGGATATTAAAATGACAAAATTAAAAGCTGGCGTCCTCGGTGCAGGACATTTAGGAAAGATACATTTGCGATTGCTCAACCAATCCGAAAAATACGAACTCGTAGGCTTCTACGACCCCGATGAAGCAAACGCTAAAAAAGTAAGCGAAGAGTTTGGCTATAAGCGTTTCGATAGTATAGAAGCACTCATCGCCGAATGTGATATGGTAGACGTAGTAACCCCTACCCTCAACCATTTTATGTGTGCCGAAAAGATTATCAAAGCAGGCAAACACCTCTTTATCGAAAAACCTATCGCTACTACGGTAGAAGAGGCAGAAGCTATGATTGCTCTTGCCAAAGAACACCACGTGAAAGGACAAGTAGGACACGTAGAGCGCTTCAATCCGGCTTTTATTGCCGTACGCGACCAAATTCACAACCCTATGTTCATCGAGGCACACCGCTTAGCTGAGTTCAACCCTCGTGGTACCGATGTGCCCGTAGTGCTCGACCTAATGATTCACGATATCGATGTAATCCTAAGCGTCGTAAAATCTAAGGTGAAACACATTTCGGCAAGTAGTGCAATGGTCATCAGTCATTCCCCCGATATTACTAATGCCCGCTTAGAGTTTGAGAACGGTTGTGTAGCCAATATCACTGCCAGCCGTATCTCTATGAAGAATATGCGCAAAAGCCGTTTCTTCCAGAAAGACGCTTATATATCCGTAGATTTTTTGGAGAAAAAAGTAGAGGTAGTGAAGATGAAAGACGCCCCAGAAGTACCAGGAGACTTCGATATGATACTCCAAAATGCAGAAGGAGAGCGCCGTCAAATCTATTTCGAATACCCTGAAATACATAATAACAACGCTATCTTAGACGAGCTCGAAAGCTTTGCCAATGCCATTGTAAACGATACGACCCCTATGGTCACTCTCGAACAAGGCACCGAAGCCCTCCGGATTGCCAAGAAAATAGTAAGTTTATGAAACATATCATCACATTGCTCGCTTGTGTGGGACTCGTTTTCTCCCTAAAAGCACAATCTACTACCGATTTTAACATTAGGTACGAAACCTTTATCAAAGGGGATATCAAAATTATAGGGAATAACATTCTTAATCGTAAAGAGAAACGCAATAGCCCTAACGACCCTTATAACGACCGTAGCCCGAAAGCTAAACTCAACGACGAGTTCGATATGCAATATATCGATATCGATGCTGACCCTAATACGTTTTCATCTAGTAGTGCCAATTTCTCTTATGAAGGAACAGGCGGAAAGGTAGCTTATGCAGGTTTGTACTGGTCGGCTACCTATCCATATGCTAAGGGCACCCTAAGAGGTAATAAAAATATCCCTGTTGATACTAATAGAGAAGACGCCAGTAGTGTACTACTGAAAATACCCGAAACCAATACCTATACCCCTATCGCTGGTGAACTCATTTACGACGGACGTACTGACGATGAGCTAAAAAACTCAGCACCTTATGTGTATTACGCCAATATCACCAATCTTTTAGCTCCGGCAACTAAAATAGAAGGCGATTATACCGTAGCCAATGTAAAAGCTGCTTTGGGGCAAATAGAAGGCGGTTCGGCAGCAGGCTGGGCGTTAGTAATAGTATACGAAAATCCTGATAGCAATGTAAAGAAAATCATTACTTACGATGGCTTTTCGGCTATTACCAATAAAGCTTCCAAAACCTTTACTTTTAGTGGATTTAAAACCCCTGAGGCAGGCGACTTTAAAACGCGTATTATGGGAGTAGCCCTCGAAGGCGACTTTAATATGGCAGGTGATAACGTAGCCGTTGGTGTACCTGCCAGCGGTAAAACCTCTTCTTTGGAAAGCAAATGGCGCCCTAATCAAAACTTTTTTAGCAGTGCCATTACAAATAACGATGAGGTAGTAAAAACACGCACCCCTAACAGCGAAAACACCTTAGGCTTTGATATCTTCCGTATGGATATCAAAAACGACAATCAATACCTGATTCCTAACAACACCAATTCATTAGATTTGAGTTATACACGTAGTCGCGACCGTTATTATTTGTTCCTTACCGCTTTGGAGATAGAAAATAATCCGAAGGAGATTACCCAATTACACCGTTCAACGAGAATAAGCAAACTGAAAGTCACCGATACTCAGCAGGGTTATTATGTGATAGTGGGAGTCTTCTTAAACTTCAATAATGTAAACAAACGAGTAGAAGAAATGAAGAAATGGGGGTATGATGCCCAAGTGTATTACAATAAAGACCAAGTACTAAACTACATTTATATAGCCCGTTATAATACCTACGACGAAGCTATGAAAAAGGTAGAAGAAGTACGAGAAAACACCGAAATCCCCGACCCGTGGATATTAGATGTGGCTAATTACGAATAATAAATGCTAAACAAAGATACACAGATAGCCTTGCAGAAAGGGGAACTCCTCCCCCTGATGGAGGCTTTTTATACCTTACAAGGCGAAGGTTTCTACAAAGGAACAGCCGCTTATTTCATTCGCTTAGGCGGTTGTGATGTAGGCTGTCATTGGTGTGATGTAAAGGAAAGTTGGCAAGCCGAAGCTCACCCCTTAGTACCCATAGATACCATTGTAGCCGAAGCCTTAGCACACTCCAAAACTATCATTATTACAGGGGGTGAACCACTGATGTGGAACTTAACTTTACTTACCGAAAAACTGAGAGCAGGAGGTGCTCGCACTCATATAGAGACCTCAGGAGCACACCCGTTATCAGGCTCTTGGGATTGGATATGCCTATCGCCTAAAAAAATAAAACGTCCCGTAGGAGACGTTCTTCAAAAAGCTAATGAGCTCAAAATGGTAATCTATAACAATCACGATTTTATTTTTGCCGAAGAAATGGCATCACAAGTATCGCCTGAGTGCCTACTTTACCTCCAACCCGAGTGGAGCAAACGCGCTGAGGTAATGCCTAAAATTGTAGATTATGTAATGGCTCACCCTCAGTGGAAAGCCTCTTTACAAATGCATAAATACCTTGACATTAGGTAATTAGATAATGTGATAATTAGAAACTGTGAAGCTACCCAATCATTTGCTAATTTACTAATTTGCTAATTTTGCAAGGTAATCAAAGTGTTCACCTTCGGCGATGAGTTCGCATTGTAAACCTACTGAAATTGCTACGTTTTGTAAAGTGTTGTAATCTACATACATCCAGGGGAAGGGCTTTTCTTTTTCTCCTTTATACTTCACCACGTAATCTACCTCTCCGTAATAATCGAAATAGAGCGGTACATCATAACTGCCATCAGGGTTCTCATCGAACATATAGATAATATCAGAAGAATCGGTGAGGATTTGTCCGTGTGGAGCTAAGAGAGTTTTCAGATGAGCATAAAAAACGCCCATTTGTTTCAATCGCCCGCACATACCTGCGCCATTCATCAGTAAGAGAATGGTGTCGTACTGTCCTGTTGTTTCCAATACATTCTGCACTTTGGCGTTGCGTAAACCTCTCAACAGGCACGCCTCAATAGCCTTAGGCGATAGGTCGATAGAATGTACTTCAAGCTTGCGTTCGTTCTGTAAATAGAGTCCGTGAGAGCCTGCTCCGCACCCCACTTCCAATACTTTACCTTTCGCCATTTGTAGGGCTTTTTGCTCTAACGGAGGCATCTGTTCAAAAGAGCGAAACAAATAAGGCAAGGGCAATACATCTTCTTCGGAAATAGTAGTTTCCGTTTTAATATCTTCGGTATATTGCCCTTGCTGATAATCTAAAATAGCTTGTCCGAATAAGTCTTTCATTAGTTATCCCACTCCAATAAACGGCGTTCGCCTTCAATTGTTTTTATATCGGTAATATCTTGCGACATTTCAATCACGCCTTTGTAGTTCTTTTCTTTATCGCGCACTGCAAAATAACGCACATAGATAAGGCGACCGCGATAATTGAACCAGAAATTAGCTTCGTTTTGAGTACCTGCTTTAAAGTTCTCTACGATTTTAAGCACCGTGCCCACGCTCTTAGGAGGATGACAGAACTTCACTTCGCGCCCTATAATACCGGCACTGCGAGGGAATACGCGTTCTTCGCCACGGTTGTAGAAAATCACGCGGTCGCGTTCATCTACAAAAGTGATATCAATAGGGAGGGTTTTGAGCAAGAGGTTTACCTGTTCAACAGTCATATAGCCCTCATCATAATGGGCAGCAGCATCATCAAATTTAACATCGGTGCGGCGTTCCGTATCCATTGAAGGGTGTACGTACACCGGTTCGCCGGGGTTGCTATTAGGGTAAGGTGCAGGTGCTTCTTTCAGCATCCAACCTATTTCCTCTTCGCCTTTGCGCATTTCAATCCAATCTTCTTCGGTGAGTAATTGCAAGGCGTTAGGGAACAGGATATTCGCTTCTACATTTAGCAAACGACCTAAATTATCTTCGATATAGCGCACATTGGTTTGCGCCGCATCAAGGTCTTTTTCTTCTAAGTTTTTGCGTACCAAACGGAAGATATCGCGAATGGTGTCGTGGAAAGACCACATATTCTGTGAAGGATTCGTCCAACCGCGTTTTTCCAAGAAAGGAAAGAGCTGGTTTTCTTTGCGAGCAAAGTGTTTTTCTACCGTTGCCAAATGGTTGAACACGTTGTAAAATTTCTGATAGTCGGTATGAGGGTCTATGCCGAGTAACTCGTCCATAAGTGAGTAAATAAGTTCAGCTTCAAGCATATAGGTATGCACGGGGTGTCCTGCGGGTAAAGTTTGTTCCATAAATGATTTTATTTTAGGACGCAAAGGTATGAAATAATTAGGAAATTAGAAAATTAGAGAATTAGATACGAGCCGTACAGGCAGTCGTAGCACGACGGGCGGGAAATTAATAAGTGAGAGAATTAGCAAATGAGTAGTGAAAAAATGTTTTTTTGATAAGTCAGACTTATTGAGCAAATCGGACAGGTTAGAGGTATAACGATAACTCTTTCTTATCAATCTGGGAATTCTAGTTTTAGTTGTATGTACATCGGCTTCTTTACTTCTTCTTTTTCGGGTTCGTTGTTGAGGTGAGAAAGCGAGATACCTAAGAGTCGTACTGATTCGGCAGGGCGTTCTTGATAGAGCAGTTCTTTGATGTGCAAGAGTATGTCGTCTTTACTACTTATGAAATCTTTAAGGGTTTTACTGCGCGTTTGCACCGTAAAGTTACTGTATTTAATTTTCAGGGTAACGGTTTTGCCGGCTACTTGCTGTTTGTCGAGACGACGGACTACGTCTTCGGCTATATGGTCGAGTTCGCGTAGCATATACACCTCGCTGGTGAGGTTCTCGGCAAAAGTTTCTTCTGCACCTACTGATTTGCGTATTCTGAAAGGTTGTACCTCACTGCGGTGAATGCCTCGTGAGAGTTCGTAGTAATAATGTCCGCTATTACCAAAATTCCGCTCTAAGAACTCCAATGATTTCTCGCGCAAGTCCCTCCCTTTAAATATCCCTAACTGGTACATCTTCTCGGCTGTTACTTTGCCTATACCGTAGAACTTGCGCACATCGAGTCTGTCTAAAAAATCTTGCACTTCGGCTTCGGTGATGGTGGTTTGTCCGTTGGGCTTGCGGTAGTCGCTGGCGATTTTAGCGATAAACTTATTTACCGAAATGCCTGCCGAAGCCGTGAGTCCGGTTTGTTGGAAGATGCGTTGGCGAATCTCTTGGGCGATAAGGGTAGCCGAAGGGTTGCCCTTTTTGTTTACGGTTACGTCTAAGTAAGCTTCATCAAGGGAAAGAGGTTCGACCAAATCAGTATATTCGTGAAAAATAGCCCGTATTTGCATCGATATTTGCTTGTAGCGCTCGAATCGAGGTTTTACAAAAATGAGATGTGGACACAGTTTGCGCGCTTGTGCCCCACTGATAGCACTGCGCACCCCAAACTTGCGCGCCTCGTAGCTGGCAGTAGCTACCACACCGCGTGGTTCCCCTCCGCCTACTGCAATTGCTTTCCCACGCAGTTCGGGATAGTCGAGCTGTTCTACCGAAGCATAGAAGGCGTCCATATCGATATGTATGATTTTTCTGTTCAAGGGATTAGGATTCAGTAATTAGATTGCTTCAAACCTCTTGCCAGGAAGGGGTTTTATTACTCCTTTGATTTCCATTTGAAAGAGGAGATTGGAGAGTTGGTAGATGGGCATTTGGCACCCCAAGGCGAGCTCGTCTAAACTTTGTTTGCCATTGGCTTTGAGATATGCGCTAATAGTTTCTTCCTCAGGAGAAAGAGTTACAAAAAGTTCTTGCTGTACGACTTTTGGGGCTGGGGTATCCCAACCTAATTGGTAAATGAGGTCTTTGGCTGAGGTGAGTAGGGTTGCTTTACCGTTGCGTATCAGTTCATTGCACCCCATACTATACGGGTCGGTGGTGCGCCCTGGCACGGCAAATACTTCGCGGTTGTAGGAGAAAGCTATATCGGCAGTGACTAAGCTTCCGCCTTTTAGTCCCGACTCAACAACTACGGTCGCCTGTGAAAGCCCTGCGATAATGCGATTACGACTGAGGAAATTCTTTCTATCGAAGGGACTCTGGCTACTGAAATCGGTGATGAACCCGCCGTTTTCTTCCATTGCCTCACAATACTTACTATGAGCTGCGGGGTAGATAGTATTGAGTCCGTGGGCAAGACAAGCCACCGTTTGTAGGCGGTGTTTCATCGCTACCTTATGGGCGGTAATATCTACTCCATAGGCATACCCACTGACGATTACCACATCTAACGAGGCGAGTTCTTCGATGAGTTTTTCGCAAAAAGCTGTGCCATAGCTGGTAATATTGCGAGTGCCTACAATACTGAGCAGTCGTTTATTTTGCAAGTGGATATTTCCTTTTTGGTAAAACAGTATTGGGCTGTCTACACACTGTTTGAGTGAGGAGGGATACTGTTCATCGGTATAAGTTATAATACTGATGTTTTGCTTTTGAGTGAATTGCAATTCGGTTTCTGCTTCGTGCAAACACCGAGCACTGAGTATGTTTTGAGTAATCTTAGAGCCAATACCTGCTACCTTCTCTAAGACACTTTTGGGTTGAGCGAATACGTTTTGAGCACTTCCAAAGTGTGAGATGAGTTTCTTGGCAGTTATATCGCCTATGAGAGGGATTTTCTTTAAGGCAATAAGATACAACAAATCATCTTTCATAATAAAGTATTAATGCGTAGTGCAAAGGTATAAATATTTTTTGAAATGGATATAATAGGAGAAAGGCCACAGGCCATAGGCCTTAGGCACTAGGGGGGTGATAGGGATTAGAAAATGAGGAAATGAGGAGGTGTGAGGCATTACGTCCTCACCCCCGTTCCCCCTCTCCAAAGGCGAGGGGGACAAGCTACAAAGGGGGAATGTGGGGACGGTGATTATTGTTAAAACATATTGTTAAAATAAAAAAAGAAGTATATTTGCGGGCTTTTGCGTATTTAACTGTATTTGGCTTTGAAACATTTGGTATACGACAGTACTTTTGAGGGGTTCCTCACAGCGGTATTTGCTGTTTTTGAGTATCGTTACAACGAGGTGACTATTGTAGCGAGACATCGGTTTGCGCCTTTGCTTTTTGGCGAGGAGGAAACGGTGTATACCGATGCTAATAAAGCGCAACGGGTGCTTACCAAAATAGAACAGTGTTGGGGTAAAGAAGGGGTGGCGATTGTGTTAAGGGCTTTCTTATCGGAAGAAACACATATGGAAGACTACTTATTGGAGGCTATTAGACTGATGGTGAAATACCCTGAGGGGAAAGTGTTGGAAAACTTTGCCCATAGGGCTATTGCTTCTATACGCAAAGCGGCTAAGAGTGTGAAACGTGAAGTGCACCGAATGAAAGAGTTTGTGCGCTTTGAAAAGATAGGCGAACTTTATTTTGCCAAAATAGTACCTGAGTATGACGTGTTGCCACTGGTTGTTCCTCATTTCAAAACACGTTTTTCTGACCAACAGTGGGTACTTTACGACCCTGAACGGGGTTATGGTTTTATTTACAATCTGCACGAGGTGTTGCCTTTTACTCCTGCGGATAAGCATTTTGGAGTGCTTACTCCGGCTACTGCTGATGCTTATCAAACTCTTTGGAAGACTTATTTTCAGCATATTAACATAGCCGAGCGCAAGAACGCAAAATACCAAATGAGGAATATGCCGAAACGCTATTGGCAGTACTTACCGGAAGTGTAATTTAGTTTCTTTCAAAATAATTTGTGTAGTTCGACTCTATTTACTACTTTTGTCGCCGTTAAAAAAGAGTTGAGGCCTTAGAACTTAGAACTTAGGCCCTAGGCCTTAGGCACTAGGCATTAGGAGGGGAATGAGGAAATTAGAAAATGAGAGAATTAGAAAATTAGGAAATGGGGTAAATGCCAAAAATACCAGAAATGCCAATAATACCAACAAAAGGAATGAGGAAATTAGAAAATGAGAGAATTAGGAAATGAGGTAAATGCCAAAAATACCACTAATCAACTTTGCCAAAGGTGCGAGTCGCACAGACAAAAACTTTGGCAAAGTGTGTACCGCAAAAGCGATGTGTTGAGGCTGGTTGGAGGATTCGGAAGAAAACGGAGATTTTCAAAAGGAGGAGTTGAGGTAAAAGGTAAAAAATGAGCTGTAATTTGGGTGGGGTTAGCTTATAGAGAGCTTATAGGAAGCTTATACGAATCTTGGAAGATTGGTATAGAAAGGGTGTGGGAGGGAGGGTTTTTGATGAAAAAAGGCTATTAGATGGGGGTTTTTGATAAAAAAAGGCTGTGAGGAGGGTGGAGTCTTAGCTTATAGGGAGCTTATAGGAAGCTTATACGAATCTTGGACGATTGGTATAGGAAAGGTATATAAATAATTGATTCATACTATAATACAACAACACTAAAAATGTTAAAAACGGGGTTTCGAGGCGAAA
>NZ_KB291174.1:69598-84993 GCF_000318255.2 Capnocytophaga sp. oral taxon 380 str. F0488 | reverse complement strand
AATTTGGAAATTAGCAAATTTGTGAGAGGAGTTTAGTGGGTGTGTGGTGGTGGAAAAGCGATTGAAAGATAGTTTTTTGACCTGTCGGACTTATGGGAGGAGTGGGACGAGAGAGATGACTTTATTAATGTATATAAAATGTATATAAGAGGTATTGTTTACCAATAAGACTGTTTATGAAAAAATATGTAATAGCGTGGGGGTTCTTCCTCTGCTGTTTTGTGGGCGCTTTCGCCCAAATGATTAGTGTATCGGGCAAAGTAACCGATGTGACAAACCACCCCTTGGAAGGTGCAGCAGTAGTAGTTAAAAACGACAACATACTGTTATCTATGGGAACCCTTACCGATATCAAAGGGGAATTTCGAATTTCTGCAAAAGCAGGAGAAGTGATAAGGATTTCGTACTTAGGTATGAAATCTCGTGAATTTACCGTTTCGGCTGAACAACCCTTCTTAAAAGTACATTTGGAACCGGAGATTATCACTTTAAGTTCTACCGATGTAGTAGCTACGGGCTACCAAAATCTTCACAAAGAGCAAACTACTTCGGCTTATACCAAAATAAGGACAGACCAGCTCAACCGTCAGCTTAATAGAACCGTACAAGAAGCTATTGAGGGACAAATAGCAGGTGTGCGCTTTACAAAAGACCCTTTTACAGGGAAAGAGGTACCTATACTGCGCGGGGTAGGTACTTTTTCGGGCAATGTGGGCTATTCGCCTTTGGTGGTGATTGACGATATCCCTACCGATACGCCATTAGAGGATATCAACCCCAAAGATATCGAGTCGGTAACGGTACTGAAAGACGCTGCTGCGACGGCTATCTACGGGGTGCGCGCTGCTAATGGGGTGATTGTGATTGTCACCAAAAAGGGCTTGCAGAATGGTTTGCGTATCAACGTGCATACCGACCTGTTTTATACTTTCAAACCTAATATGAGCCGTATGCGCTACGCTTCGACATCTGACCTTATTGACCTCGAAACGGCTTTCTACCAAAGCAAATTGGCTGATAGCAATGGCAATGTAGATGACCTTTTTGCTTCCTACGGAGAAATTGGGGGCAGGCAAACAGTGAGGTATTACTCGCCTCTCTTCCAGCTATACCGCGACCAAGCCAAAGGAAAACTCAGCCAGCAAGAGGTGAACAGTACGCTTAACGAGTGGCGCAACCGCGATTACCTTCGGGACTTCAAGCGTTATGTGTGGCAACCTATCATCAGCAAACGCTACAATATAAGCGTAGAAAATGGTAATAACCGCAGTCAGAATTACGCTTCGTTGCAATATGAAGACACCGATGAGCGTATCGTTACCGAAAAGACGCGCGCTCTGAACCTTTATTTAAAAAACACTTACCAGCTCACACCTTGGCTAAAAAGTACCATAGGGGTGAATGGCAGATATACCGCTGTTGATGCCGTGGCTGAACAAGTGCGGAATTTGTATACCGATTACTTAAAGCAACCGCGTTACACTCGGCTATTGGGAACGAATCCGTATGCGGGTTTTAATTTAGTAGCTCCCATAAACGGACATATTTTAGAACAAATTGCGGGCAATGATGCTTTCCGCTCGTATAGCTTCAATTTATTGGAATCGATAGCGCAAGAACATCAAAAACAGTACAACCTCAGTTTGCGTCCGTTTGCAAATCTGCAAGTATCTATTATCAAAGGCTTGCAATACCAAAGCTATTTTCAATATGAGTTAAACACTCATAACAGTGAAACTTTCTTTGGCAAAGACACTTATTATATGCGTTTGCGCCACAACCAATTGGTAAAACAAGACGCTACTACTCAAAAATTCTCTTCTGAACTGCCCGAAGGCGGTTATTACGAACAGGAGAAAGGGCAGACACAGCATTATACCTTCCGTCAGCAGTTGGATTTCAATCGCACTTTTGCGGAGGCACACAATGTGACAGTGCTATTGGGCTTCGAGATGCGTCAGCACTACACCCCGCGCAATACTAAGGAAATGCAATATGGTTACGACGAGCAAACGCTCTCCTTTCCTACCCTGAACTGGAAAGACCTCTACAATCCTGGTGTTACTAGCTATCTCTACGGCAGACAGTCGCTATCGCTGAGCCGTAATCAGCAAAGCGAAACCAAACACCGCTTTATCTCTTTTTATAGCACGTTGGGCTATTCATACCATCAGAAATACAACCTCACAGGGAGTGTGCGCGTAGACCAAGCTGATATGTTTGGGGCAGACCCCAAGTACAAATACCGTCCGCTATGGTCAGTAGGCGGTAGCTGGAATTTGCATCGCGAAGATTTCTTCTATGGTAATGTGGTAAACTTGCTAAAACTGCGCCTTACCTATGGTGTCAGTGGTAATGTAGACCAAACTACTACCCCTTTCTTACGCGGACGTTTGCTTACCGATGTGCGAGGCGCTTACCCTAGCCAACAGTATTTACAGTTCAACGATACCGATTTACCTAACCCTAAATTACGTTGGGAAAAGACTGAAACCACCAATTTAGGTATTGACTTCGGTATGTGGTATTGGCTCTCAGGAAGTATCGACCTTTATCGTCGTTACAGTTCCGACCTGTTGGTACTGACCGAACTCGACCCTACCGTAGGTGCTCAAAGACGACTCATCAATAACGGAGCTTTACTAAACAAAGGAATAGAAGTGAGTTTGAATGCTACACGTGAGTTAGCCAATGATTTGCAACTTACTGTAAGAACTACTTTTGCCTACAACAAAAATACCATTGAGAAAGTGAGTAGCAAGCCTACTAATGCCGTAGAATACGCTCGTAACCCCTTGCGTTATTACAAACAAGGAGACGACTTTAACTCGCTTTATGCCTATCGGTACAAGGAAACCACCAATGGCTACCCTATTTATTTAGACGAAAACGGCAACCCTAATACGACTTTCGACGCCAATGGTGTGCCCACTATTAAAGATATCATAAGCGAAGATGCCCTCGTAAGATTAGGAACGATGAACCCCACCTTTAACGGAGCTCTTAGCTTGCAACTGCGCTATAAGGCTTTTGAGCTCGGTACGATGTTTATATATGCGGGTGGACATAAACTTCGCAAAGACACTTATTCCATCAATCAAGAAAACGAAACCCATCGGGATATTACCCAACGTTGGACAGCTGCGAAACCCACCGATATGCCCCGTATGTCGTTCGACTATCCAGCGACTTTGAGACGCACTGCTAATACGGTGAATATTCTTTGGCAACTCGGCGACAATCACGTGGTAAACGCCGATTATATCAAATGGCGCAATGTGTTATTTTCGTGTTATATTCCTAAAAACATTTGCGAGAAATTGCGCTTACAAGAAGCTAAAATCACCGCTCAGCTCAACAACCTACTCACTTGGTGTGCTGCTGGCGACGATATAGACCCCGAAACCTATCACCTCAACTCTGGAAGACGCGCTCTACCCGTAGCAACAGCTGCGTTTTTCGGTATATCATTTAGTTTTTAGCCATAAATCACAAACTTTGTAAAAGTTCTTAGATTTTGACAAAGTGAAAGTAATATAAAAGCCTAACCCCCGTTCCCCCTTTCCGAAAGAAAGGGGGCAATCCATAAAAGTAACAATATATTGTTAATCAATTACTATTATTTTACAATGAAAAGAATTGCAACCATCATATTCATAGCCCTGTTTTTCAGTGCTTGTGACAAATACACCGACCTCACGCCCAAAGGTGAAAAGATTATCAACACCGCCGAGGAATACTACGATTTGGTAGTACTCCCCACTAAAAACTACCCTCCTTTTAACTTCCGCACTCTGGTAGACGACAATTGGGTGAAGGAGAGTAGTATCATCGGTAAGACACCCGACCTGAACAGCATCAATTTCTATTACGAAGAAAGTGCCCCACGTGCCGATTACATCGAGTCGTCACCCTTTTATAACAATGTATACAGCTATATAGGTAGGTGGAATATGATTATCACTACTGTTGATAATGCCAAAGGTGATGCCTCACTAAAAGCACGTGCCAAAGCCGAAGCGCGCTTGCTAAGAGCTTTTGATTATTTTATGCTGGTAAACGTCTATGCCAAAGGCTACGACCCTACCACAGCAGCTACCGATGGTGGTGTGTGCCTAATGCGTGAATTCGACTTAGAAGCTCACCCTACCAAAGCTACCGTAAAAGAAGTGTACGATTTTATTCAAGAAGATATCGAGGCGGCGTTGCCTCTTTTGCAAGAACACCCTGTGAATGTATATCACCCCTCATTAGCTTTTGGCTATGCCTTGAAAGCCAGAGTGCACCTATTCAGAAGAGAATATCAGCAGGCATTAGTGGCAGCCCAAAAGAGTCTGTCGTACAACAACCAACTGATAGATATGGTAGCTTATGAGGCAAGTCCTACCCCTATCACGGTAGATAAAAACCCCGAAGTGCTCAACTTAGCCTATATGAACGGATATACCGAGATGAACATTTGGTACATCTACCCCGTGAGTCCTGAGTTTTGCAACCTTTTTGATACCGAAAACGATATGCGCTTCAAGCTCTTCTTCAATAAGAACCACCGTTATAACGATAAAGGTTCGGGTACTGCCAACTGGGATATGCTCGCCACTAAGTTCTTCTACCCTACCGTAGGAATGAAAACAGGTGAGATGTACCTTACTTTAGCCGAGTGCAAAGCGCGCTTGGGCAACCTCAGTGGGGCGATGCAAACCGTAAATATCCTCCGTAGCAAACGCATAAAAGGCAATGGTGCGACCCTCGCTACCCCTGCTACTACTGAGGAGACCGTAAAGCTCATCATCGACGAGCGCCGTAGAGAGCTCGCTATGGGCTTTAATCGCTTTTTCGATTTAAAACGATTGAACACCGAGAGTGCTTATGCCAAAACCTTGCAACGCACCTTCCCTCTGGTGAATACCACTGTACCGCAACGCACCTATACCCTGCCTCCCAATTCGCCTATGTACATCGTTCCCTTTCCTAAGGACGTAATGGAGAAGAACCCATCGCTTACACAGAATTATTAATCAAAATAACGACAACTGCTCACCGAAAAGCTCCTTATGCTTGTTGTGGCTATTAGCGATAAGCAAATGGCGAAGTTTGGCGGGCTCCATAGTGCCTGCCAACGGCGTAGCCCCGCTACAAGTAATGAAGTATTTTGCTCTGTTTAAGGTTACCCCTATCTGTTTGAGCGAGTAATACGTGAGCTTCTGAAAAGTACGCGCCGCAAGTATCTTCTGTACCGACCGTACTCCCACCCCTGGAACGCGCAAGAGCATTTCACGCGGAGCCGTGTTCACATCTACGGGGAAAAGATGAGGGTGACGCAATGCCCACGCTAATTTAGGGTCTATCTCCAAATCGAGGAACGGTTGCCGATCATCTAAAATCTCATCAGGAGCAAAGCCGTAGTAACGCATCAGCCAATCGGCTTGGTATAGGCGGTTTTCTCTCACTATGGGCACTTGGCTGTGGATAGACGGTAACCTACTGTCCTGCAATACCGGCACATAACCCGAATAATACACCCGCTTCATTTCAAGCTTGTCATACATATAGCTGGCAACCTTTATAATCTTATGGTCGGTTTCGTCAGTCGCGCCTATAATCATTTGGGTGGTCTGTCCGGCAGGCGCAAACTTAGGCATATGCTTAAACTTCTTCTTTTCAAGCGAATGCATTGCCAACTCGTTTTTCACCTGTTGCATCGGGGTAAGCATCTGCCGGTGGTCTTTCTCTGGCGCAAGCAGTTTCAACCCCTCTTTGGTAGGTATTTCAAGATTAACGGACAGACGGTCGGCATAAAGTCCTGCTTCGTGAATCAGTTCTTCGCTTGCCCCAGGTATTGTTTTTAGGTGAATATAACCGTTAAAGCGCTCTTCTGTCCGCAACTTCTTAGCCACACGCACCAATCGTTCCATCGTAGTATTAGGGTCTTTGAACACTCCCGAACTCAAGAACAGCCCCTCGATGTAATTCCGTCGGTAGAAATTAATAGTAAGGTCTACCACTTCCTGCACACTAAAAGCAGCGCGCTGTATATCGTTACTGCGTCGCGACACACAATAAATACAATCGTAGATACAGTGGTTCGTAAGTAAGATTTTGAGCAAAGAAATACACCTGCCGTCCTCAGTAAACGAGTGGCAGATACCGAAGTTCGCAACGTTGCCCAATTCACCTTTCACCGCCTTACGAGCACTCCCACTACTCGAGCAAGACACATCGTATTTGGCAGCATCAGCAAGGATAGCTAGCTTTTCTTTGATACGTTCAAAATCCATTTAATTTATTTTAGTATAACGAATCACGAGTGCAAATGTACTACTTTCTCTTGAAATACTACACAAACAAACTTACTTCAACTCATCGCAATAAAAACTAATACGCCCCCCTGTGTCGCCTATTTCAATACTCTCGTCATACCAACTCACTATTTGTAACTTAAAATAGCGCAACCCATCGGCAGTGCGGATGATATAAGTGTGAAACGAGGGAGTATAAGAGGGAGGCGGCCCTGAGAATACCAACGCCTTATTGAGTAACGGATTAGCATTGGTTTTGGTTTGTTGGGGGCCTTTATTGGGGTCAAACCAAGGGATACCTGTGATATTATGGGCTACGGTATAGCTTATCCACTCGCGTTGTGACATAGTGATAGATACGTTGTCGGTATCTACTACCCATTGCAGGTCGTGAGGCAGTTGCGAAACACTCGTCCAGCGGTCATACCCCTGAAAGCCCATATCGGCAACTCCTCCGTGTCCGTTGCCACTGGTGCCGCTATTGGTGCGAAGTTTATTACCACAGAATGCTAAATCCCAATCTAATCTATTTTTCTGATTGCCTTCTATAATATCGGCATTCACTTGGTAGGCATTGAATATCTCACCTGTACGGAGGTTATAGTATATCCAATCGTTGGTGACATTATTGATGTACCCCGAACGACGTGGTAGCACTTTGCCTGTAAAAGGCAGAGCCTCATATTTCACACAAGCCGTACTCAACAAAGCTATCAGTATACTATATAAGATTCTTTTCATATTTGCTAATTTAAAAATCGATCTCTACCTGTACAAAAAACCTACGCCCTGCAGTAGCTGGAATGTTGAACATCGTTACGCCAGAGCCCAAGGTTGAAGGTTTATAATCGAAAATATTATTTGCCCCGACGTTCAGCTTGTAATGTTTCAAAAAGCGCTGTTGTACATTTAAGTTGAAGAGTGCGTAAGCAGGCAATTCACAACGGAAATACGCCTCTTTGCTCACAGGGCGCCGTTGCGTACCACCACCGTATAAAGGTACTTCTTCCTGCACCGTGATGCGATCTTGCACATCAAAGGTTTTCTTACCCATCATACTCATCGTCAGGTTTGCCGATAGGTCGTAGTTGTCGCGATACCATTTGTATTCAAGCCCTGCAGTAGCGGCGTGAGGCGAGGTAGTGTTGATGCGCAAGCCTTCTGTTTTACTTACATCTACATACGAATAGGAAGCGTTGAGCGTAAGGGCGGGCACTATCTTCCAGCGGGTGAGCAGGTCAAAGCCTAAGAGCCGTTGCTGGCTGAGGTTCATATACTCGAAGTTATACTGAAACTCGTAGATTTTCCACACCCCCTCTATCTTATCCTGAAACTGATTGATAAAGGCATTTCCCGAAATAAAGAATTTAGGCACCGCATATTCAGCTCCTACCGAAAAGTAATGGTTTTTCTCAGGTTGTAACATCTCATTGCCTATAATTTGAAACATTCCCAAGTGATCCCAATTAAAAAACAACTCTTTAATAGAAGGCGAACGATAGCCTTTGGCGTAATTCAAGCGGTACGAAAGGGCTTCGGTAGGCGAGAATTTTATGGCTACTTTCGGCAGTGCCATCGTACCAAATTGCAAACTGTAATTGGTGCGCAATCCGGCTTCCACTTGCCACTTAGGGCTTATGGTATAGGTGTCCTGAAAGAAGAACTCCCATTCCTTCAACCCTCGTGTGAGCATACGATTGGCTGCAAAGCGGTCGCTGGTGAGGTCGTCTTGAAAATAGTCAATCCCCAAAATGAGGTCGTGCTTTTTGAAGTATTGCGAGGTGAGCGTGAGGCGCGGTTGCATAATCTTAGAGTCATACACCTTTTTATCTACATCACGGCGTTCGTGACGTTTGTAGCGCTCGTAAAAGTCGGTATGGAAAGTGCCGTGTAGTGCGAAATAGTTTTTGAGGCGGTAGGAGAGTTTTAGCCCTCCGGTGAAGTCTTTGGTTTGCGAGAAATAGAGGTCTTGCACCATATCATACGAGTTCATCAAAAAGCCCGTGCCATATAGCTGTACACTTAAGTTTTTGCTGTCGTAATAGAGTTTTTGTGAAGCCGATAGGTGCTCAACCCCCTCAATACCCATTGGCGGACGCAAAAAGGTGGCTTGCACTACAGTATCTTTACTGAGAAACGGATTGGCTTCTTTGGTATACACCTTGCGATCGGGTTCTTTTTGGTAAAGGTAATACGCATCCTGACTGCTGAACCACACATCCGTTTGGGTAGTGAACTTCCCTATCTTAGCCCCTGCCGATACCCAGGATTGCAGGTTGGGCTTATCGGCATTCTTTTCAAACATATAGAGAAAATCGCGCCGCTCAGGGTTGTGGTAATTGCGCTCATTCATCTCGGCGTGTCGCGAACCTACCGTAATAGCAAAAGGCTTATCTGTTTTCTTGGTGATAATGTTGATGACTGCTCCTGCTGCCCTCGAACCGTAGAGGGTAGACGACGCCCCTTTCATCACCTCAATACGTTCCACAGCGTGCAGGTTGAAGCGCTCGTAATCGAGGTTGCCCGCCATTTCACCCGTCATACGCTCGCCGTCCATCAAGAAGAGGATATGGCGCGCATCCAAGCCCTGCATACTTATCTCGTTGCCGAAACCCACCTTCTGGATATTCATCCCAGGGGTTTCCTGCATCAGCGCCTGCTGAATATTGCTATAACCCGCTTTCACTAACTCCTGCCCCGTGATGACCTGCACCACCGTAGGTGTTTCTTTGGTGGGGCGCACGGTAGCACCCGTCGTTCTACCTGTGAGCGTAGTGCCCGCCAATTGGGTAGTTTCCTCATTGAGGTATACCGTGAACTCGTTTTCTGCGTTTAGCGTACCTTTTAGCAGTGTGTAGCCCAGCGACTGCACCGTGTAATGCAACACACCCCCCTTGCGCCTTTTCAGGAGGGCAATGCCATTGTCATCGGCAATACTGTGTTGTAGTTTGTCACTATAAGCAGGCTCGGTATAACTCACCACAGCAGCAACTATAGGCAAGCGGGTACTCTTGTCGAGCACCCGCATACGCACCTGTTGGGCTGAGAGGATTCCTCCTAATAGAAATAGTAAAATGGATATGGTGATTCTCATTAACTTAAGGTCTTATAGCTACTTCTTTGGCATAAATAGTAAGCCCCAATTCTTTGTTAAGGTAAGAGAAGGAGGTTATTTTTTTCTCTACATTCACAATCATTCGCACTTCGCCTTTAGCAGAAGTTTTAAGCGTTTGTGTACCCGTAGCATCCCAAAGGGTAGTGGTTACTTCCACTGCTTTGAGTTTGGTTTTATCGGTATTGCCTTGTCCGTAGATAGCTTCTTCACTTTTAGTAAGCACATCTATAAAACGCGCTTTGCCACTGAAACCCAATTGCAAGTTCACTCCACTCACTGCCGTTTTGGCAAGCGATAGTTGCATACGCCCTGTTACATTGTTAGGCTCTTTACCGTCCCACACAAAGGTGATAGGCAAGGCTACCTCTGTAGTTTTACCCTCGTAGGTGAGCTTAGCCGTAATAGTTTGAGTAGCACCCAAAAGCGTAATAGCTTTCTGGTTGTTATCATTGTAGAATTTAGTCCCTGTGTCTAATTTTGTTTCAGCCAATGCCTCTTCGTAGGCATCGAGTTCTTCTTGAAAGTGAGCTAAGCGAGAGCGGTCAATTTTTTGTTTAAACACCGTGCCCACTACGTTCACCATATTGTACTGGATTAAGAAATACACCTCGTGTGTATCTACGTTGAAGAAGCCCGTAACAATGGTACTCCCTTCTTTAGTGATAGTGGGACCTTGGTAATTGTCAGGTATATAAGGGGTAGTTACGGCAGCTTTATCGTAGAATTTTATCCAATTGCCTACGTATTCCTGTTTGTCCCAATAGCTGAGTTCCATTGCCTCCAAGGAGGCGTGCATTGTTACGGCAAAAGGCATAGTGCCTGGTTGTATTTTTTCGAGGTGCATTTTGAGGCGTTTGCTGGCATCGTCCCAAGTAAAAGTAAATTTGGTAGGTACGCCCGAAGGTAATAATGATCTGTCCGTACCCGCCATTTTTACGTGTTGTCCTAATACCATATCGCCTTTTAGGATATTGATAGCCGTTTGTAGTTTAGGGTCGGTATTTTCAATAGGCTTATTTTGTTCTTCTTTTTTGCAAGCCAAAATAGCAAGCCCTATAAATAATAAAAGTATTTTTTTCATAGTAAGGTTATTTTTTCTGATCAATCCGATTTGTCTGACTTATCAGATTAATCCGATAATTTATGATTTAACTTCCCGCTCTATAGCTTAGCCTTGCATTCCTCATTTGCTCCCTAATGCCTCCTTTTTTCAAGAATATTTCTTGTTGTTTTTCGAGCAATCGGCGGAGCATATAAGTAGCCTGATGAATAAGAGTAATACACAAGTTTGCTATTTCTTCATCACCACACTTATCAAGTAGTGAACAGTATTGTGAGAATATTTGTTCACTACGAGCAAAAGCTCGCATCTTGTTAAAGCGAGGGTGTCCTGCATTCCACTGTGGAATATTGCGCACGCGCAAGTAATCTTCATAGTCTATTAGGAGCTCCTCCAAACTGGCTTTTGCAACATTCGTGAGTTTAATTTGTGTTTCATAAGAAGTACTTGCTGCTTCACTCCCTTCGGCAATATTTTGTTTTCCAGAGCGTGCAGCTTGCACCATTTGGTCAATAGTACGGTCTCCTTTTTCTAGAAAATGCTTGGTAAAGAAGAAAGTAATATCGTAAATAACTTCCGTTACTTGGTAGCAACGCAAGTGCCTATATCCTCCTTTGGTTTTTAGAAAGGAAGTTTCCATAACGTTATTAATAATTATTTAGCTCCTGCAAAGGTAAGATTTTTTTTGATTTACCCCCAATCCTATCAATTCGATAATAAATGCCTAAGGAGAAAGTTAGCGCTTCTCCTTAGGCTTAAAGTTACTACTTTTTAGTAAGTGTCAAAGTGTACAGAAGCTGTGAATTTTTTGAAAATCAAGTATCTTCCGTAACTTTGCAAAGTAAACTCTATTTTGGTATCATTACCACTCTTAAAGAATTTACCATTGATGATGGCAGGATAATTTGTAAGAAGTAATGATACTCCTTTGTTAAAACGCCCTGAAAAAGTTCCATCACTATTTAGGGTAATACCTTCAACATTAATGTATAAGTTGGCAGGCATTTTTCCTACACTAAAACCATCGACAGTTAAGTTAAATTTATTATTACTGTTTTTGGTGATTTTTACCGTTCTATCAGAAACAGAGGCTTTGTTTTCTCCATTCATTTTTACTTGGTTAATTTCTCCTTTGTAATTTCCCACTACACCATCTACAGTAAAGTTAGATGTAACAGAGGCACGTTCGCTAACCACTGCCACTGTATTAGCTTTTTGTGAGTTCCCTCCATTGGCTGGATTATCAGCAATGTTCAACTCTTCTTTTTGGCATCCTACTAATGCCATTCCTGTGATAGCTACAAAAGCTACCGATTTAAAAAAATGATACATATAAAATTGATTTAGTTACTACTTTTTTCTTTTAGCTCTATTAGATTCCGCTAAATCTTTTAAAGTATACCCTTTTGTTTTACGGATAATATTCCTACCACTTTTATTTTCTGTAGCAGTATAGTCATAAAACTCTATATCTTTTGAAAATTCTCCTATTCCTCCAAAAAAGTACAAGCGTTCTTTAGGAAGGTATTTATTGATAAACGCTTTGGTCTCAGCTCTATCAAATATATCTCTGCCTATATCAAAATTTAACTGTCCTGGGAATTCGGGTTCCTCTCCATCTAATTCTTCATATGAAAAGTATTTAATTTCGTTAGGATAAGTGATTTTGGGAACGAGTGGAAGTCCTGCTAATTCTATGATTCCCGCAGCTTCTATTTTACTTATATCTACAGCTGATTTTAGTTTAGGAAGCTCTAAAAGCCCGAAAAGACCAACTACAGTAGGAGTAACAACTCCTTTAGAAAGATTAGGGAATACTATATTCTCTAAGTTAGGACATTTGGAAAAAAATAAATAATCACCTGCAAAACCGTCATACCCTATAGTACCTCTTTTCATTATTTTTGTAGAAGAAACATCTATGTCTTTCACTTCCTTATTACCAATAGAAACTATTTGGGATAAATTTTCTGCCTCTGATAAATCAAGTACAGAAGTGGTCAAATTAATAAGTTTTACACTTGCTGTTTTCTTTGATATTTTTAGCTTAGGTAGGTTGAAATTCTCATTGGCTAATAACCATACTTCTACACTTCCACTAAACAAAGGACTATTTATAATATACTCAACCCCCTCTAAGTTTTTAAGGTTAGCAAATTCAGGCTCATTATAACCTTCTTCACCTTTTAATATTTTTACAGCATTAGCTCTTTCATCTACTTTTATACTCTTGCTAATATCAATCTTATCACCACTAAACACACTTGCAAAATTAGCTTTCAAATATTGCAACAACACAGGGTCAGGCACCTCGCGCAAGGTAGTATATTTCTCAGCAGTACCCTGTGCGTTGAGCATCTGTACATTACTCTTAGGAGCAAGTTTTACGTAGGCAGGCAATACGTCCATATTGTACTTAGCGGTTGCAGGCAATACCAGCTTATCAAAACTGCGAATGAGTTTATAAGGCTCTTGGGCATTGTCGCTATAGTCGGTAGTAGCGAGGTTTTTAAAGTCGTACAGCTCATTACCGCTTAGGTTTACGCTCTTTACCGTTGCAGGCAATGTACCAAAATCGAATGTTTGTGCAAACTTGTTGTTGCTGAGGTTTACCTCACTAAGTGCAGGGAACGCCTCCAAGCCTTTTACATCGGTGAGCTGTTTGCCACTGAGGTTGAGTGAAGTAGTGGTACGCACCTTGTCGTTTACTACAAGGGTATTGCCTTCAAAAGTAAAGCCTTGTTCTTTTAAGGCAGTTACCAAAGCAGGGTTTTCAATAGTTACTTTGCCATTTTCTGGTTTTGGAGGTTCTGGGCTATCGCTTTTCTTGCAAGCACTGCCCAAAGCGATGAACGCTATAGCTATCATCACTTTTACTGAATGTTGGATATAATTTTTCATACGATAAAATGTATTAAATGTGTTTGTTAAAACGAATTGATTTAAAATTTTGGGGACAAAGATACAAATATTATTTAGAATAATAATAAAGAAGTGGTAAAAGATTTATCATTCTTTTATTGACATCCGATAAAGTATAGCATTCGCATATCACAACCTCCGCTATCTTGCTCTTTTCTTTTACCTCACCATTATTCATTATTTCTTTATACAACTTCTACCTACCTATACAACTTGCTCGTTCTCATTCGCTAATTCTCGTATTTGCTAATTCACTAATTATCCCTATCTTTGCCAAAAATTCTTAGTTTTCTGCTTAAAATGAAGATTGCTATTTACATACGTCAGTACTCCGAGGAAAACGAAGCCATTCTCAATGAGCTTTTTACCCTTCTATTGCCCTCCGATAAGGTGTTTATAGAACGCGAAATCCTCAGCGACCTCAACGATCGCTCCGAGCAATTCCTCAAAGCAAAATCTTTTGCTTCCTTCGAAGACCTCAACTCCTCTTACGATGTAATGCTCACTATTGGTGGCGACGGCACATTGCTCAAAGGGGTTACTTATGTACGAAACCTGCAAATCCCCATTCTCGGTATCAATGCAGGACGCTTGGGCTTCTTGGCAAATGCACATAAAGACGACCTGAAAAACGTACTAACACAACTCCGCGAACGAAATTACAAAGTAGTAGAACGCTCCGTTATCGAAGCCGTTTATGCCGATACAGGCGAACCCGTAGCCCCTGTGAACTTCGCTCTGAACGAAATAACCTTTACTCGTAAGGATACCGCCTCTATGATTACTATCGATACTGAACTCAACGGCGATTTCCTCTCCTCCTATTGGGCTGACGGGCTCATCATCTCCACCCCCACAGGCTCCACTGGCTACTCTCTTAGCTGTGGCGGACCTGTAATACTCCCTACCGCCAAAAACTTTGTGATTACCCCCATCGCCCCTCACAACCTCAATGCGCGCCCACTGGTAATCCCCGAAGATACCGAAGTGAAACTCACTGTGTCAGGCAGAGAAAAGAAGTTTTTAATGTCGCTCGACTCACATATCAAGCCCATTGCTAACAAACACTCCATTATAGTCCGTAAAGCTCCCTTTGTCGTGAAAATGATACGCCTCGACGGAGACAGCTTTATAAACACCCTGCGCTATAAACTACTCTGGGGTGAAGACCGACGTAACAAGTAACTAAAAAAATGAAAGGATATATTTTCGACTTAGATGGTGTGCTTGTCGACACCGCAAAATACCACTATATCGCCTGGAAAACCATTGCCAAAGAATTCAATTTCGAGCTCACTCCTCAGCATAACGAACAGCTGAAAGGCATCGGGCGCGAAGTCTCCTTGCACCAAATCCTACAATGGGCAGGCAAAACACTCTCCGAAACCGACTTTACCGATACCGCCTTGCGCAAAAACAAATTGTACTTAGAGCAAATCAGTAGTATCGATAGCTCCGAATTACTCCCTGGTGTGTTAAACTTCTTACAGCTCCTCAAAGCCCATCACAAAAAGATAGCCTTGGGCTCCGCAAGCCGTAATGCGCGTTTAGTGTTGGAACGCACCGGCATTCTCCCCCTATTCGATGCTATTGTCGATGGCACAATGGTAAGCAAAGCCAAACCCGACCCCGAAGTATTCCTCAAAGCCGCCGAAGGTTTAGGGCTTCCCCCTGCTGATTGTTGCGTATTCGAAGACGCTCCCGCAGGCGTACAAGCCGCCAAAAGTGCCGGAATGAAAGTAATAGGAGTCGGCAATCCCGAAGTTCTTAAAGCCGCCGATACCGTAATTCCCAACTTTTTAAATATGAAGATATAAGCACCCAATATAGCTAATAGTTGGAGAAGCCTCTCAGAGTCTCTCCAACTAATTTCCTAATTTTCTAATCCTCTTTTTCTACCACACACCCTCTAAACTCTTCCAACAAATTTACTAATTTCCAAATTTTCTAATTTGCCAATTCCTCTTTCCGTCTCCACATTCCCCCTCTCCTTGGGAGA
>NZ_KB291174.1:23469-69578 GCF_000318255.2 Capnocytophaga sp. oral taxon 380 str. F0488 | reverse complement strand
CCCATCTAATACCCTTTTTTCATCAAAATCCCTCTTAACCTTCTTCCGAATCTCTCCGTTCTCTTTCGAGCACTCCTAACAACCCTAACACATCGCTTTTGCGGTACGCACTTTGCCAAAGTTTGAAATTTTGGCAAAGTTGATGTTCCAAAAAGTTACCTCCCCATTCCCCCATTTTCTCATTCTCTAATTTCCAAATTTCCTCATTTTCTCATTTTCTCATTCTCTCATTTTCTCATTCTCTCATTCTCTCATTTCCTTATTTCCTCATTGTGATATTTGTAACATTCTATTAGTTATTTTGTAACAAAAATAGTGTTTTTCTACCGAAATAATTTTGCATAAAAACAGTGTATAGAGGGCATTTCTTTGCGTTTTCATCAAAGAAATGGCTATTTTATTGCAAAAAACGCAAAGAAATCGCGTTTTTATGATTTTTTTCTCATCTATTTTTTACAAACAAAATGAGTAAATTTGTTAAGGATAAATTTGGAACTTAACAGAAAACTTTTCTACCTTTGCACCAGTTTATAAAATAATGTTATAGAAGATGAGATTAAACAAAGTATCTTTCGCACTATTTTTAATACTAATAGTGCAAGGCTTCTCGTGGGCGCAGGAACGAGAAGTGACAGGAACAGTACGCGATGCTAGTGGAACTGAAATGATGGGCGTAGCTGTAATAGTAAAAGGAGAACAACACGGTGTTCAAACCGACTTTAATGGTCGTTATAGCATCAAGGTTGCTCCAGGTAAGACCTTGGAGTTCTCATTCTTAGGAATGAAAACCCAAAATCGCAAAGTAGGCACTTCAGGTCGCATTGATGTAGTAATGCAAGAAGAAGCCCAAGTGATTGACGAGGTAGAAGTAGTAGGCTACGTATCCGTAAAGAAAGACCAATATGTAGGTACTGCTGCTACTGTTGATAAAGAAGCTCTTAAAAGGAAAAGTGTATCAAACGTATCAAAAGCTATTGCGGGAGAAGTAGCAGGGGTTCGTGTAATCAATACTTCGGGACAACCTGGTACTGGGGCTACTATTCGTATACGTGGGTTTGGTTCAGTAAATAGTAGTCGTGATCCTCTCTATGTAGTAGATGGAGTACCTTATGAAGGAGCGGTGTCTTCTATCAATCCTGATGATATCGAGAATTTAGTAATATTGAAAGATGCTACCTCTACCTCAGTATATGGTTCTCGTGGTGCCAATGGGGTAGTGCTCATTACAACCAAAAAAGGGCGTTCCGATATATCACGTATACAAATAGAATCAAAAGTAGGCTTCAATATGCGCTTGTTACCTCGTTACGATATGATTAAAAGTCCTGAACGCTATGCCGAACTCAGTTGGGAGGCTTTGCGCCAAAGTGGAGCTTTATTGCAAGCTGAAGACGCTACAGCTTTTGCCAACGAGGGTTATACTAGTGCAGTAGATTATGCTAATAAAAATATATTTAGTAATTTAGGGATTACCCCCAAATATAATATGTGGAATGTAGCCGGAACAAATCTTATCAACCCCGCTACAGGTAAGATAAACGATGGTGTGACTCGTAAGTACGACCCTGAAGATTGGAGCGACTACGCCTTCCAAACAGCTATACGTAAAGAGTACAACATAAGTATGAGTGGGGGTAGTAGTAAAACTACTTATTACACTGGTATAGGCTACCTTAAAGACGAAGGCTATGCTATTAATACCGGTTTTGAACGCTATACCGGTCGTCTTAACCTAAGCTATCAGCCCAAAAACTGGCTGAAAGGTGAGTTTAATTTAAGCTATGTACATACTGAAACCAAAGCAAATGGTCAGGCAGAAAGCTCTAATAGCTTGTTTTGGTTTACTGATAATATTCCTCCTATTTATCCGCTATTTTTGCGTGATGCTAAAGGTAACAAAGTGAAAGATAATTATTACGGTGGCTATCAATACGATTTTGGTAGAGGGCGTGGTTTTGGTTCCCTTACTAATGCCGTAGCTCAAGCTACTTACGATAAAAGAAACAGAACGCGTAATGATGTCATTGGAAATATTTTCTTACGTGCCGATATAGTAAAAGGATTGAGCTTTGAAACTCGCTTAGGAGGACAGTATTACAATAATGCATATAACAACTATACCAATCCTTATTATGGTAGTTCAGCCTCACAAAAAGGTTATCTTTATAAAGCTAGATATGACCTACTAAACTACACTTTTTTACAAATGTTGCGTTATACTCGCCAATTTGGAGACCATAATCTACAAGCTTTTGTAGCTCACGAAAGTACCGTGTACGATTATTACACTTTGGAAGGAGATAAGAACGGTTTAGTAGACCCTAAAGGTACTGAATTCGAAAACGCTATTAAAGTAGGAAGTTTAACTTCGTATATTTATGGCTACCGTATGGAAAGTTATTTCAGTCAGTTACTCTACGATTATCAAGGTAAATACTTGTTCTCAGGTACTGTGCGCCGTGATGGTTCTTCCCGTTTCTTAAACAACAAATGGGGGACTTTTGCTTCAGCAGGTTTAGGATGGGTAGTAAGTAAAGAAAACTTTTTGAAAGATAAACAATGGCTACCTTATTTCAAACTCAAAACTAGCTATGGTACGGTAGGCGACCAATCAGTTGATTCAGAAGGAGATAACGTTTCATACTATCCAGGTTATGATGTATACGATTTAGGTAACTTTATGGGGCTACCTTCGGCTACGTTTAACAGAATAGGCTACCCTGATCTTACTTGGGAAAAAGCGAGAATATTTCAAGTAGGAGCTGAGTTTACCTTCTTAAAATCAAGAGCTATTGAGTTACAAGTAGATTACTATCGTAAAGCTACCAGTAATTTGATTTTTGATAGTCGCTTGGCTCCTTCTACCGGTAATGGAATCTGGAAAGTAAACGACGGTAAATTAATTAATACTGGATTCGAGTTTAATCTACAAACCCATTTAGTTAATACTAACGATTGGAAAGTAGATGTAGGCGTAAATGGAGAAATGCTTACTAACAAACTCATCCAAATGCCTTACGATAAATCAATAAAAGATGAAAAAATTCTTGATATAAGAAGCGTTTTTGGTAGAAGTAAAGACCACTCTCTCTTTGATTTTTATACACGTGAATATCGTGGCGTAAATCCTCAAACAGGAGCTGCCCAATGGACAATGCACTATGCGGATAACAATAACAACAATGTGTTCGATAGCGGAGACGAAGAGATATCCTCATTGCGCGAATACCAAGTACAATATCCTAATGCCAACATTAAGGAAGGAATAACCGAAGTGTACAGTAAAGCTACACAAAAATACATAGGTAAATCAGCTATCCCCGATATACGCGGTGCTTTTAACTTAAATGTCGGATATAAGGGCTTTTCTATCAGTGCACAACTCTTATACAGCTTAGGAGGTTACGCTTACGATGCAGTGTATGCTGACCTAATGGGTAATGAAAAAGTAGGTGGTAATAATTGGCATACCGATATAGAAAATCACTGGAAACAACCTGGCGACATTACCGATGTTCCAAGATTATCATCAGGATATGGCAATAATATCAGTAGCGATACCGATGTGAATAGCCGATCTTCACGTTTCTTAGTCAAAGCTGATTACTTAGCACTGAACAACGTTACCTTAGCTTATAGCTTAGATAAAAAAGTATGTCAAACCATAGGATTTGAAGGACTGACCTTTACCCTAAGTGGCGATAACTTATGGTTAAAAACTGCTCGTAAAGGATTCAACCCTACTACTAGCGAATCAGGTAATTCTGATAGATATACTTATTCCCCTCTATCTACTTTTACTTTAGGAGTAAAAGCAACTTTTTAAATGAAAAACACTATGAAAAGATATTTAACTTATAGTATATTATTAGCAACAATAGCAATATTTATTGGTTGCCAAAAAGATTTTCTTGATACCACTCCTACACGAGTAGTGTCTACAGCTCCTGCCGATGTTCGTCTTAATGGCTTATACCTAATGACCTACAAATGGGGTACAGGAGGAACTGAGGATCAAGTAGATTTTGGACAAAAACAAGTAGATATCTGTACAGATATGCTCTGTGGAGATATGGCTTTGTTAGCAGCAAATTACAGACGTTACCAAACAATAGCTAATTTAACCGCTACCGAACGTCCAAGCAATGACTATAACTATATTCCTTGGCGCTATTATTATCGTATGATATACGAAACTAATAAATCAATAGCCGAATTGGCAAGCCCTAAAAACGATAGTGAGAAGTACGTCTTAGCACAGTTTCACGCCTTACGTGGTTATGCTTACTTTTACTTGATGCAAATATTCACTACCAAGTATGAACCCGAATCAAGTAAGAACTCTATTCCACTATATACAGAAGCCGATATAGCTAGCAAGCCACGTGTAAAACAATCAGAAGTATATGCCCAAATCATAAGCGATTTGAAATTTGCCATAGATAACTTAAATGGCTTTACTCGTGCCAACAAAGGAATGATTAATAGAAACGTCGCCAAAGGCTTGCTTGCCTATACCTATGCGGCTATGGGCGAAAACCAAAAAGTAGCCGAGTTAGCACAAGATATCATTAATAATAGTGGCTTTCCACTTACCTCTCGCGAGCAAACTGTATACGATGCTACTACCCGAAAAGGCGGTGGTTTTAATGATGTAAATACCGACAGCTGGATGTGGGGTGCCGACCTGATTATTGATAATGATTTTACGTTAAACTCTTGGTGGGGTATGATGGACGTTTATACCTATAGTTATGCTTGGGCAGGTGACCCTAAGGCTATTGATGATAAACTCTATGCCCAAATACGCACTAACGACATTCGCAAAAAACAATTTGACACTCCTCTTGCGGGAGCCGAATTAGTTCCTTCAAACAAGTTTTTTGCACCCGATAGAGTGTTAGGTGGACAAAGAAATATCACTACCGACTACGTGTATATGCGTGTAGATGAGTTTTATTTATTGGCAGCAGAAGCCTTGGCTAAGTTAGGGCAAGATGCCCAAGCCAAAACTATTTATAAGAAACTTTTAATGCAACGTTATCCTGAAGCTACTGCTGCTACCGATATTGCTTATGTTGATGGACTTACTAATACTCAGTTACAAGACGACATCTATCTCAATACTCGTATTGAGCTATGGGGTGAAGGGAAAAGTTACCTCGCCTTAAAACGTAACCACAAAACGGTAAACAGAGGGGGCAACCACTTAGAACTAAAGAACAAAAGTTTTAGTTATGATAATCCACGTCTTACGTTCGCAATTCCTCAAAATGAAAGTATCAATAACTTAAATCTTTAATATTTAGCTAAACTATCTTATAAATAAACATTCGCTGCAATGCCTCTGGCATTGCAGCGAATGTTGTTATAATTTATACTACTTATTTAGTGTTGGCTATAAAGCATCATTACTTTATCCCAGTCTATTGCGTTAAAGAAATTAGTTAGTCACTGCTTTACCAAAAGCCATCTAAAAGTTTTTAAAACTACCAAAGTCACGCCTATGTTTGTATTACAATCTGTATAAATCCAGTAACAAAGCTACTAATCCGTGCGCATCACATTTGTCAATTATCAATTGAAAGACTATCCGTAAGATCTGTGCGAGATTTTTAGGTAGCTTGCTACCTATTTGTTTGATTTTTTAAAGATTTATAAGATTTCTGTAGCGTAAGCTACACCTTTCTTACGTCGGACTCACGTTAATTTAACAGTCCGTACAGCTCACACCACGGGGATTTCATTTTCTCATTTTCTAATATGCTAATTTTCTAATTCCCTAATCTGCTAATCTGCAAATCACTTTCTTATCGCCAAACTTCTCAGCGAGCCATTGTTGCAATTTTTGGCGATCCACTTCTTTGGCGACCTCTTTGCCTTTTACAGTTTCATTTTTAGGCGTGTAGAGCATCACCGTAGTGAGAGAAGAGTTGCCTTTTCCCGAAAAATCTGTCAGTTTTCCAAAATAAAAACTCTCAATATTAGGGAACAATACTTTTATTTCTTTAGCAAAAGTAGGGTCGGTATATTTGTATTGCGCCAACTCTTCTTTTAGCTGATTTATCTTTATGTCTTTATTAGAGAGCGACGCCTTGTTTTTGTTGATTTCCGATAGCATCTCTTTGTCAATATCCGACTCTTTTTGCCTAATGATGAGTTCGGTATTATGTAATTTGAAGTTTTTGAGGTTGCTTTGTAGTGTTTTTACTTCTTCATCGGTAAATTTCTTGTCTAAAAAAGCCAATTCAATGGTTTTAGGCGAGGCATTGTAGTGTATTTTCTTGTAAATAATGGTATAACCGCTGTTTTCAAACTCGGCAGTGATATAATGAGCTACATTCTCGTGGAATTCCTTCTCTTTCAAAAGGCTATATGCCAAATACAAACTAGGGGTAACAATAAGGATAACCAATGTGGTGATAACAACGCGCAAACGCTTGTTGAGCGCTTCGTTACCCGTGTTTTTAGGAGTGTATTTCAGGTATTTGATGATGAGGAAAGTAGCAATCCCAATGAAGAAACAGTTGATGCTATATAGATAGAAAGCTCCTAAAAAAAAACTAATATTGCCCGTAGCCAAGCCAAATCCAGCTGTACAAAGCGGTGGCATCAAAGCAGTAGCAATTGCCACCCCTGGGATAGGGTTCCCTCTGTCTTCTCGGGTGAGGGAGATAGCTCCTACCAACCCACCTACAAAGGCGATAAGCACATCATAAATGGTAGGCGAAGTACGTGCCAAAAGCTCTGACTGTACATCTTTAAACGGACTGATATAGAAGTAGATAAACGATACTATAAGACTCACCACAGTAGCGATGAGCAAACTCTTGCCAGTTTTCTTCAACAGGTCGAAATCATAAGTAGCCAATGCAAATCCTGCCCCTACGATAGGTCCCATCAAAGGAGAAATAAGCATCGCCCCGATAATTACAGCAGTAGAATTCACGTTTAACCCAATAGAAGCAATCAGGATAGCACAAGCCAAAATCCATAGATTAGCGCCACGAAAAGAGATATTGCTAAGGATATCTTCAATTACTTTTTCCTTTTTCTCTTCACCCTGATGTAAATTGAAAAGTTTTTTCAAAAAACTCATAATGTAAGATATTAGATGTTAGTTTTTAGTCATTAGTACAAACGACTAATGCTTTTTATGTGAAGTGCAAAGATAAGCATAATTTATCAATTAACCAATATGTCAATTTGTCGATTAGTGGCGCAAAGCTATAAATAATTAAATGAAGTAGCAAATGTATTTGTCTGCTATTCAGTTTAATACCTATTATTGTTCAGTGTAGACCCACTGTAGAGCCACTGTAGAGCCACTGTAAAGCCACTATATGCTCGGTATAGGTTCGGCGTATATAGGAATACAAAATCGCCGTGCGGTATTCATACCACACGGCGATTATTATAAGGGATTTGCTATTATTTATTATCCTGCATCGCAAACACCGATTTTAGTAGAGGGGTAGTGCGCGCCGCTATGTTCGTGCGTATTTCCTTCTCCTTATCGCCTACCTTCACAAACAATCCATTGATAGCCTGTTGGGTAACGTATTTAGTAAGGTTCGGTTCAACGGGCTTTACCAATGGTATTTGGTTATATTTGTTGATAATGTTTTCCCATACCTTATCGGCACCTACTTCACTAAGCGAGGCTTGCACTTTGGGAGCAAAAGCAGTCTCCAAAGAACTATAAGTACTGTTTTTTAGGTAGGTAGTCGCTGCGGTATTGTCACCTTTTAAGATGTTCATCGCATCGGTAAAGGTCATATTTCGTATCGCCGATAAAAAGATAGGCTTCGCCTGACTTACAGCATTTTCGGCTGCTTCGTTTAGTACTTTTAGCCCTTGGTCAGCCAAAGAACCTAACCCCACCGAACGCAAAGTTTTATCTACCTTCTGAAGTTCTTCGGGTAAGAGAATGCGCACCGCTTGGTCTTTAAAATAACCACCGTCTTTGCTCAGCAAATCCACCCCACTACTTACCCCCATTTCAAGGGCTTGTTTGAGTCCGCTGGCTACATTAAATCCGCTACCGCCTTGGGTAGTGTTGCCCATAACTTGTTGCAATTCATCGCAACTGTTCAGAGTAAAAGAGCCCATTGTTAAGAGCCCCAAAAGCATTACTTTTTTCATATATTTGTTTTATTAATTTTCAACAGTCTTTTTCTTATTTCATCTGTATAAGTAGCGTAAATCATAGCACAAATTTATTATTTACCTTTTATTTATTGAAAGGTATATACTGAAAATGCTCGCAAAAAGTATCGGGAAGGTAATCACAATGCCTATACCAAAAGAAAGAAAGCCTGCTAACACAAAAACACAACCCAAGAAGGTAATGATAAGGGCAGTGAAAGGTGCGAGCATTATTCTTCTATAACTCTCTCCCATAGCCTTGAAAAGAGGTTTGCTTTCCAAAATAATAATCGGGATAGTAAGCACAAATACTAACGAGATGATAGTGTTAAAGGCAAGTCCTAACGAGTACATTCCTACGGCAGAAAAGCCTACTAATATAAAAGTTTTAAGACACATTTGCAGAATAACGTGGCTTAAAATAGCACTTGTTTCAGGAGCGCGATAATAAGTGAATAGGTTGCCCAAAGTAGCGCGTTCCCCTTGAATTACCGCTGCGAAGTTCCTGTAAATACCTGCTGTAAAAGGGGTAATGATGCCATCTACAAGTAACGAGAAGAACCAAAATTTAATAACAAAACTCCGGCTACTGACTAAAGCGATGAGCTTTTCGGGGTTGCTTTGCAGAGCAATGATATCCTCTAAAGGCATTCCGAAGATAGTAGTAATAAGAGAAGCGTAAACTAAAAACACTACTGTAAATAAAATAAGAGAGCCCAAAAGGTGCACTCCGAAAGTACTTTGGTATAGTTTAAAAGTATTGCGCAATATATTCAAAAATTTCATAGCAATAGGTTAAAAAGATTGGGTGAGCACAAAATTCCGACGAATGAGCTCTTCGTCCATTCCTGCAGCAAAATGTTCCTTATGGTATTTCAGGAGGTAAATATACCTCACATAACGCCTTACCTTATTATAAAACAGTGCTGTGGGTTCTACTTCCCCTGTGATATAAAGAGGCACTTGCTCAGTATCGATGTCCAATTGTTCAATAGAGAAAAGAATGTAATACAAGAAGTCTTCAATGGTTTCATAACTAAACCTATTGAAGTAATACAGTTTTTTACCTCTAAACACTACAAAGTAAAAAGAGCCTACTTCGGCATAGATATACATCACTTCGAAAGCGTGCGAAGAGTAGTGTTTGAGGAACATACGTAGTAGTGAGGTAGCAAAGTGTTGGTAGTCGAACCTACCGTAATAAGAAAGTAGTGAATTATTTACTATTGTATTGGGCAAATAAGCATTCACCGTTTCAATAGATATGATTCTATCAATTTCCACGGTATAGGGCTCCGCCTCCGATACATCTATACTGTATTTGAGGTATTCCAGCATTTCGTCTTTTCCGCCGTAAAGAGACTGTGGGATAAAAGCAAAGGAAGGAGTATTGTGTAAAACCTTAATAGTATCGAAATCTTGGCGGAGGTCGTCTTCACTTTGTATCACAAAATAGATTTGCCTATCGATATCTTCTTTGCTCTTATAGCTGAAGTTGATAGGAAAATTATAAATAGCCTCTACACACAGGAGTACAGGGTTAAACACACAAAAAGAAAGTCCATCCAAGTTTATTTGAATGGACAATTCCTTAAAGTACGTTTTAAACTGATTATTGCTTTGCAATTTTTGCGTCATAAGAAGTTGGCCAGTTACCGTTTACAGTAAGCTCTTCGAGTGAACCTACCTGAATATTAGGACCTCTTACATCTTCTACCGATGTTTTTGCAATTTCTTTTTCTACTAAGTCTTCATCAAGACCTTGTAGCACCACTCTCTTAGGCACATACGCTTCAAAAACGGAAGATTTTACATTGTTTTTGTCGGTAATTTCTCCTGTTTTCATTATAAACTGACCAGGAATTTTACCTTTGATAGGAGGTAAATCGCGCAAATGCAAATAACGATTATCGTTTTTAAACAATGAATCTTTTACTGATACGTGCCCCAAAGTATCAATAACTACACCTTGGCGCATTACCGTAATTTTAAAAGTCTCATCGAAAGCATTCCAGCTTGTGTCGCGTTGTGAAGTAATAGTAAATTGTGCAGTTTCGATAAACTTAGTAAGCTCATCAAAATTATCGGCATATTTGCCGTTGAGTCTCAAATAAGCATCTTGCGCTGCACGGATATCTTTTAGTTTCTTAATTACCTCGGTGTAGCGTTCCTCCTTAATTTTTTTGAACTCAATAGGGCCTGTGATAGACCTGTAAATTAGGTAGCAAAATACTAAACCTAATGCCCAAAATGCAATAGTTACAATTTTTTTCATCGTTTTAATTCTATAAATTAATAATAACTTTCTTGACTGGTATTGCGCAAAACTACAATCTTTTTTTGAAACAAAAAAATTATTTTAACTTTTTTTTATAATTTTGCTCTCAGAACTGTTTTTATTATGAATGAAAAAGCCTTTTTTAGTGCCCTTATTAGTGCCTTTAAGCACGAGCCTACTCCTTCGCAAGATATTGCTTTACAAAAGATTACAGAATATCTGTTCTCAGCAGATGCTTCTGATAAACTTTTTTTACTAAAAGGTTTTGCTGGAACTGGAAAAACTTCTATCACCAACTGTCTTATCCGCACTTTACCGCTCATAAACCACCAATCGGTGTTATTAGCACCTACCGGTAGAGCAGCCAAAGTGATGACCTATTTCACCCAAAGGCAGGCTTTCACTATTCACAAATATATTTATTACTCCAAAGCCGATGGTACTGATGTATCCTTCAAACTGCGTGCCAATAAGCTCCAAAATACTTTATTTATAGTAGATGAGGCTTCGATGATTGCTGATAACGACTATCAACTCTTTGAGCGCCCTTCATTATTAAACGACTTAATGCGCTTTGTGTATTCTGGGAAAAACTGCAAACTATTACTTATAGGCGATACTGCGCAATTGCCTCCTGTTAATACCCTCGAAAGTCCTGCACTGAATATTCCTTATTTAGAATATCAGTTTCAAAAAGAAGTACTTACGGTTACGCTTACTGAGGTGGTACGCCAGCGACAGAAGTCGGGGATATTGCGCAATGCTACCCGTTTGCGCAAACACATTTTCTCTTCGCTTGCTGAAAAACAGTTCGCTTTTAAGATAAATCATCACCCTGATATAATACGACTTACTGACGGGGCTGAAATACAAGACGCTATCAGTGAGGCGTATGACGATTATGGTTCAGAAGAAACTACGGTGATAGTGCGCTCCAACAAGCGCGCGGTGGCTTGGAACAACCAAATACGCAGGGTGATTTTAGACGTTGAAGACGAAATAGCTGCCGGAGACTTGCTAATGGTGGTTAAGAATAATTACTTTTGGTGTAAAGATAATTCGCAAGTAAGTTTTATTGCCAATGGTGATACTATAGAGGTATTACAGCTTTATGACTTCACAGAAGCCTATGGTTTCCGCTTTGCTGAGGTATCGGCTCAGCTTATTGATTATCCCGAAGTACCTCCGTTTGATACGGTTATATTATTAGACACCTTAAACAGTGAAGCTCCTGCCTTATCACCGGCTCAAAGCAATCAGCTTTATGAAGAAGTACTCGCTGATTACGCTGATGAACCTACGGCTTATAAAAGATATCAGAAAGTGAAAGAAAACCCTTATTTCAATGCTTTGCAGGTGAAGTTTTCGTATGCGATTACTTGCCATAAGAGTCAAGGGGGGCAATGGGACGCCGTGTTTGTGGAGAAACCTTACTTACCTGATGATATCATAGATGAAGGTTACTTGCGATGGCTTTATACGGCTATCACTCGTGCTAAAGAAAGGGTCTACTTGGTAGGGTTTAAAGACGAGGATTTTGGTTAAGAATTAAGAGTTGAAGAAAGATAAGTTTTTTGAGTGACTTCAACTTTGGCAATAATTAGTTTCTTACTTTCCCAAGAGGAGCAAGAGCTAATGCCTGAGCTAACGAAAGGCAAGTGCTGAACATCAGTCCGCCCCAGAAGCCGTGTACTACAAAGCCACCTACTAATTTGCTTGCCAGGAGCACAATTACAGTGTTGATGATAAATAAAAAGAGCCCAAAAGTCATAAAGGTAATAGGAAAGGCAATGAACTCTAATATAGGGCGTACAATACCATTGAGAAGTGAGAGCACAAAGGCTACCACGAGTGCTGTGAAGAAGTTCTCGATATGAGCCCCCATATTTAGGTAGCCCAATACAAAAACAAGGGTTGCGGAGATGAATAAGCTTATAAAGTATCGCATAGAAAATGTATGGTTTTATTGTAAAATTCAGTAGGGTTTTGAGCGTGTAACCAGTGTCCTGCCTTGCTCACTGTATCGATAATAGCGTGCGGAAAGTGAGTGTGAATAAGGGCTTCGTCTTCGGGCATTACATACTCAGAATACTCTCCTTTTAAGAAGAGTGTTTTACCCTCGAACACGTTGCTATCAGGGAGTTCAGCTCCTATCTCGCTTTCATTCTCAATTAAAGCAGGGAGATTCAGGCGCAAACCTAATCGGTCTTTGGTTTCCCAATAAAGGTTTTTCAGTAGAAACTGTCGCACTCCAATATCGCTTACATAAGCCGAGAGCGCTTCATCGGCTTCGGCACGTGAATGTATCACATCGAAATTTAAGGACGCTAAACCTTGTAAACAAGCTCCGTGATGCTCAGGAAAGAATTTAGGCGACATATCAGCAACGATGAGAGAAAGCACTCTATCGGGGTGTTCGGTAGCGAAAAGCATTGCTGTTTTGCCTCCCATAGAATGCCCCATCAGGTGAAAGACTTTTAATCCGTGAGCGTCAGCATATGCAAGCAAATCTTGTGCCATTAGAGGATAGCTGAAATCGGGGCTGTGAAAACTACGACCGTGATTGCGTTGGTCTACTAAATGTACTTGAAAGCCCGCTTCGGCATATTTGAGCCCCAAAGTACGCCAGTTATCTGACATACCCAAAAAGCCGTGCAGGATAATGAAGGGAGTGCCTTCGCCTATAATTTGAGAATGTAACATCATAGTTATTTAGTAAGATAATTTAAAAGTTGTTAGGGACTTTCCACTCTTCTATAATTCCTTTTTCAATAGCTTTTTGCACTAATGATTTTGCTACTGCGGGATACCAAGAGCCTGCCTTAGGATCGCCATTAGCACAAGTACCATCGGATAAGCCAGGATGTTTAATCCACAAATAAGCGTCGGCGTGAGGAGCAAAGGTTTTGGTGGTAGGGCGTACTCCTAAAGCGGCGTTGAAATTGTTACAACTGTAATAATAAGCCTTATTGGTTTGTTTAGGACTATCGATACCATTGCGGGAGGTGTCTATCACGTAGTATTTTGTGCCCAAGCCTTTCTTTTGGAGCGTTTGTACGAACTCTTCGCTCCACTTTTCAGCCCGAGGAGTCCCTCTGTGGTCGGCGACGTTGGTAACAAAGCCACGCATATACCGAATACCTCCATTTATTACCGCTTGGGCAGCTTCTTCTTGTTTGAGTTCTGTTCCGCCAATATGCAAATACAGCAACGCATTTGGGTTGTTATCAGTAAAAGTCTTTCCTACATAAGAGAGGAGTTCAGCGCGTTCTTTGTATTTTGCATCGTTGTATTTCCAGCCTTTCTTTAAACAAAAGTTATGGGCATCGGGTTCTACAATCACTATTATAGGGGTTTTGCCAATAATAGCACTGGTGCGATCTATCCACGCCTTATAAGAAGCAGCCGTTTTATGACCTCCAGTTGAATACGAACCACAATCTCTATAAGGAATGCCGTAGAGTGTGATGATAGGTGTTTTTTGTTGTGCCTTTGCGCCTTCGATGAGACGTTTTAAGGTACTATCGTCGAAGGCTTTTACGCCTTCGAACCATTCAGCTGTGGGAGTAGCGGCTATTTGGTAATAGAGTTTCTTTAAGTAAGGGTCTTTTTCTTGCTTAGTCATTTCATAAGCCTTAGTTTCCGTAAAGAGATAGAAAGGCTTGGAATAAGCTAATAAAGAAGTGTCTCCTTTTTTAGGTTCTTCCTTTTTAGGGTTCTCTTTTTTAGGATTTTCTTTTTGTAGAATCTCTTCAGTGTTACTGTTTTTGTTACAAGAGATGATTGCGAAGGATATCGCAATGATGAGATAAACATACGTTAAAATAATATTCTTTTTCATTGGATAATATAATCAATGATTAATGGTTATTCTTCTATAAGCCCCCGTTCCCCCAAAGGGAGACAACCCGTAAAGAGAGGTAAGCTGCTCATAGCCTTCCTTGAGGGGGAAGTGGAATGCAAAAGAGACTTTTTAGGGTTTTCAATGTTAGTTAACGTGAGTTCGACGTAAGAAAAATGTAGCTTGCGCTACAGAAATCTTATAAATCTTTAAAAAATCAAACAAATAGGCAACAAGTTGCCTTTAAACACATACTCTGTTATGCCAACTCACAGACTACACACAAATTACACAGATACTCTTTCAATTGACAATTGACAATTGATAATTGACAATTGATAATTGACAATTGATAATTGTTAATTATTATCTTTTTTTATCTGAAAGCGAATGTAGGTAATAGGTTTGTTTTGCTCCAAATAGAACTGCTCATAAAAAGTTTTAATTTCGGTTACTTCTTCGGGTACACCGTCGCTGTTATAGATGTTGTGATTGGCATAGAGTACTTTATGCCCTGCTCCGTGTAACAATCCTAGCGTATAGCCGTGCATAAACTCACTATCGGTTTTTAGGTGGATATAACCCTCAGGTGCAAGGATATGCTGATACCGCGTTAGAAAATCGGCGTTTGTAAGGCGGTGCTTGGTGCGCTTGTATTTGATTTGAGGGTCGGGGAAGGTAATCCATATTTCGCTTACTTCCTGAGGGGCAAAACAACATTCGATGAGTTCTATTTGGGTGCGCAAGAAGGCTACATTGGTAATATTTTCGTCAGTAGCAGTTTTAGCACCTCGCCAAAAGCGTGCTCCTTTGATATCGATACCTATAAAATTCTTCTGAGGGTAGCGTTTGGCTAAGCCCACTGAGTATTCGCCTTTACCACAACCCAATTCTAAGACAATAGGGTGATTGTTCTTAAAAAAGAGTTCATTCCACCGACCTTTATAGGCAAAAGCACCGTTAAGGAGCTCTTCGCGTGAAGGTTGGATTACATTGGCAAAGGTTTTATTTTCTTCAAAGCGTTTCAGTTTGTTTTTGCTTCCCATAGATTGAGTGAATAGAGAAAAGTTAGGCGATTACGCGTATGGTGTTCTTTACTTGTTCGGCTATTTGGCGAGCTTTGTTGATATTGGGGTTTACAATGGTTACGTGTCCCATTTTCCTAAAAGGGCGTGTTTCTTTTTTGCCGTAGATATGGGGGGTTACACCTTCCATTGCCATTATCTGTTCGATGTTTTCATACACTACCTTTCCTTGATAGCCTTCTGCTCCTACAAGGTTCACCATTACGCCTGCGACCTTACTTTCAGTACTTCCTAAGGGCAGGTTTAAGATAGCGCGCAGGTGTTGCTCAAACTGATTGGTATAAGCTGCCTCGATACTGTAATGCCCTGAGTTATGTGGGCGAGGAGCGACTTCGTTTACCAAAATCTCATCGTTTTTTGTTTGAAAGAGCTCGACGGCTAAGAGTCCTACTACTTCAAAAGCTTGGGCTACTTGTATAGCAATAGTACGTGCTTTTTGAGCGACAGCCTCTTCAATGCGCGCAGGACAGAGGACATACTCCACCTGATTGGCTTCGGGGTGGAACTCCATTTCTACCACAGGGTAGGTGCGCACCTGACCCTTTGCATTACGGGCTACGATTACTGCCAATTCCTTTTTGAAAGGCACTAAGCTTTCGGCAATGCACTGGTCGTTAGGTAAAAGATTCAGGTCGGTGAGCTGGCGGACAATTTTCACGCCATTACCGTCGTACCCGAAGCGTGCTGACTTCCACACAAAAGGTAAAGTGAGCTGTTGTTCATTGATTGCCTTTTTCAGACTTTCGGTATTTTGAAAAACTTGAAAAGGAGCGGTAGGGATACCGTGAGTGACATAAAACTGTTTTTGAGTGGCTTTATTTTGGATATTCTTGATAGTTTGAGGGCTGGGATATACTTTTACCCCTTCGGTTTGCAGTTTCTCTAAGGCTTCTACGTTTACGTTTTCGATTTCAATGGTGAGTACCTCTACGTCTTTACCAAAGTTATACACGGTATTAAAGTCGGTAAGGTTGCCTTGCACAAAGGTATTGCAGGCAATGCGACAAGGAGCATCAGGGGAGGGGTCGAGCACCTTGGTGGTGATATCGAACTTGCGGGTTTCGGTAAGGAGCATCTTGCCTAACTGACCTCCGCCAAGGATTCCGAGTGTAAAATCGGAAGAGAAATAATGGTGCATATTGCTTTAATGATTAGTGGTTAGTGGTTAATGGTTAATGGTTAATGGTTAATGGTTAATGAGGAGGCAAAGGTACGAAATTATTTTTTAATGCCAAAAAATGCCAGAAATGCCAATAATACTGATTAATGCCAACAATGCCAAAAAAACTAAATAATGCCAGAGGGGTAACCTATTGGAGCTTTCGGAAGATTTCGAAGGGTATTGGCATAATATCGTCAGAATACTAATATGAAAGGAAACTACGGAAAAAGTGCTGTCTTAGCTTATAGGGAGCTTATAGGAAGCTTATACGAATCTTGGAAGATTGGTATAGAAAGGGTGTGAATCTTGGACGATTGGTATAGAAAGGGTATATAGATTGTTTATTTTCAATGGGTTATGAATTGTTAAAATTGTATAAAACATTTTGTCGTTTTTATACTTAGGAGTTATTTTATTATCTTTGCGCCAAAAGTTATTTTTTTTCTTATGACAACCTCAGAATTAACTGTTGATGAGTGGTATATGCGTAGGTGCATTCAGTTGGCTTATAATGGCTTAGGAAGTACCTATCCGAACCCTATGGTAGGTAGTGTTATCGTATACGAAGGGCGTATCATAGGGGAGGGGTGGCACCAGAAAGCGGGTGAGGCACACGCTGAGGTACGGGCGATTGCCTCGGTGAAGGATAAGAGTCTGCTACCGAAAAGTACGATTTACGTGAGTTTAGAGCCCTGTTGCCATTTTGGGAAAACGCCTCCGTGCGCTGACCTTATCATTGCTCACAAGATAGGACGTGTGGTGATTGGCACTACTGACCCTTTTGCGAAAGTGCACGGCAAAGGGATTGAAAAACTGCGCAATGCAGGGTGTGAGGTGACAGTGGGGGTGTGTGAGGCTGAATGTAGGGAACTGAACAAGCGGTTTTTTACTTTTCACGAAAAACATCGCCCTTATATTATCCTAAAATGGGCTGAAACGCGCGATGGGTTTATCGCTCCCCTGCATAAAGAGGAGGTTGCTCCGCACTGGATTAGCGACGTTTATGCGCGCCAGACAGCGCACCAAATGCGCACTGAGGAACAAGGTATAGTGGTGGGAGTAGGAACGGTATTGGCGGATAATCCTTCGTTGGACAGCCGTAGCTGGTATGGGCGCAATCCTGTGAGGATAATAATTGACCCGAAGTTACGCAGTCCGAAGGAATTTGCGGTATGGAACGACCGTACAACTACTTTGTTTTTCACTGAAAAGACGTCTGTTCCGGAGATGATACACACTGATTTTTTCACGATAGATTTTAAGCATAAACCTTTGGAACAAATTTGTGCTAAACTGTATGAAATGAATTTACAAAGTGTGATTGTGGAAGGAGGGGCTTATACGCTACAGCAGTTTATCGACGAAGGGTTATGGGACGAAGCGGTTGTATTTACGGGGGATATTTGCTTTGGAGAAGGGGTGAAGACGCCTATTCTCAGGTGCGAGCCGCACAGGCAGGTTTGAGCCACACGGGCGATTCTAGCCGACGGGCAGAGCGAGTCACACGGACGATTGTAGCACGACGGGCAGAGTGAGCCGTATGAGTAGGTAAAAGGTGCGAGTCGCACAGGCGTAAAAGGAAAGGTAAAGTCAGCGAGGGCTCACAGTTGGGAAAGTGAGTAAAAGGTAAAAAGAGGTAGAAATTGCAGGAATTACTAAAAAACGATGAGAGAAGGCTTGGGGTATATCGAATAAATGTTAAAAAGAGGTTATTTTTAGGAGAAAAAGAGCTTTATGGCAAGATTTTTGATAGTAGAATTAGTATAAATATGATGTAAATAAGCGTGTCTTGCAGTGTTTTAGCACAAAAGTTATTTTATAAGGAGTGTAACACGGCACACACATTAAAATTAGCATATAAGTCTTTGGCTTGGAAAGACTCGCACGGATTTTAGAGAGTACGAGCATTACAAACATAGATAATCTTCAAAATAATTATATACAATGAAAAGAGTTATTTTATTACTTTCGGCAGTTGGCTTATTCACAGCTTGTGATAAAGGCGACGATTTACCACCTTCAGATCCTATCTATTTTGCAGATAAGATAGTGGAGACGACCCTACCTGCACAAGGTACCCAAACACAAACTACTGAAAATCTTTTTGAGTATGTACAAAATGTATTAGGATTGGTACGTAAACACACAATAAAAGTGACAGATGGCACCGGTAGAACTGTGGAAAAAGTGTATGAGACTTCGTATGACGGGACTTTTCCTATCAAAACGGTTTACACAGAAGGCAATGTGAAAAAAGAGGAAGTTGTGTATGACAAGTATAGCAGTGAAAGAGGACGCTTGCTTAAGAAAACAACTACTGTGGTAGGCAAAGAGAGTTTGCCAACCGTAGATGAGTATGAGTATGATGGTGGCAGGTTAAAAAAACATACTAAAAGTGAAAAGTTATCGGCTAATGTAACTAAGTATACAGTGGTAGTCTACAACCGTGAAGTACTCAATGAGATAAAGGCTGTAACAAGCGAATACACTGAAACGAGTGGAGTGAAGAGTACCGCTACTACTACTGCTACAGATACTTATGTGTTGAACTACAACGAAACGGTAAGAGAACACACTCACACGGCAGGTAATAAGACTTCGGTAACAACCTACCAGTATGATGGTAGAACCAATCCTTGGTTTTTGCATTTGTCTTATAGAGCTACTCACCCCGAAGTGTTCTTAAATGAACAATACGCTAGAAACAACATTACCAAAAAAACAGTGAAGGACTCTGATGCAACAGGACGCAGTTACGAGCAAGAAACCGCTTACAGTTACTTTAAAACTGAATACCCACTTAAAGCTACTGTAAAGGAAAACGGTAAAGAAGTAAAAACAATAGAATTCACATATTAGTTAGTTAGATTTTACATTGTATTTGTGTTTGAAATTTCTTTCAGAAAAAGCTCCTATAAGAGGAGCTTTTTTCTTATTTAAGCCCGTAGATTGTAGCACGGCGGGCAGTGTTAGCCACACAGGCAACCGTAGCACGGTAGACAGTTTATGACTTTGAGTTTTGAGAAACTCGGGAAAATTTTTCTGCTTGGTGAGTTCGTAACTTTATACCATTTGTTTTTCGGTAGTAAAGGGAAAGGGATTTGCATTGGACAAGTTCAATAAAACATAGACCATAGTTTTTAGGGTATAGGGATATTTAGCAAAAGCTCGCCGTGCAAAGGTACGTTATTTACTAATTATTACTATCTTTGGCGCAAAAATATAATAAAATGAAAACACTATTCCTTATCCTATTATTCACAGCTACTACCTTACCTGCCCAAGTAGCCGAACTCACCCTGCTTGATGCCTCTACAAAGCAGCCTATCCCCAACGTTGAAGCCTATTACGCACGCTCCCTCAACGGCACTATTACCAATGAGGAAGGCAAATTGCGTATTGCGGTGGAGAACGACACCCTTACCCTAAGCCATATAGGCTATGCAACTAAAAAGATTTTTACAGATAAAACCTTTGCCAAAGCAACTGTCTATCTCAATCCTCAGGAAATACAACTTGACGAAGTAGTACTGTATAATTTTGATTTGAAGAAAAAGATGAAGTATGTTTTAGATAATTACTTCAAACTGTATGATACTAAGGCTAAGATATTGGAGTGTACCTATCGAGAAAAGATGATAAGAAATGATACCTTAACAAGGCTCTACCAAGTGCAGTTAGATTGGTGGAGCAAGAGTTATCGTTATGCTTCTTTCAATCAACCTTTAGAAAAACTATTACAAATCCGACTTAAGAATGTTGACTACTCTAAAATGTTAAGTGAAGATGAAGTCGCGGCTCGTTCTGCTCACTTAGAAAGAACCCCAATGTTTATGTATCTTTTTGTGAACACCTATTTGTCATTTATAAATCAGTTTGGTGAAAATATTGAAATTAAAAAAGTAGAGAAAAGTAAAGATGTTACTAAAGTAACATTTAATGCTGATATTGTAATCAATAAAAAACTAATTCTAAAACTTGAAAAATCGGTATTGGTGTTTGACAATACTACTAATGCTGTGAGAAAAGTCATTTTTAACGACATACATCAAGGTATAAAGGATAAAGTTTCTGAGAAAACGAATAAGCCTTATAAGTCTATTACAGATAACTGTCGTTTGGAACTTACTTTAACTGACTATAAAGGCAAGTTATTGTTTAGTTCTTATTATGTAAGACTCATAGGAGCTGTTGAATATAAAGGGAAAAGAGATAAACTCTTTTTAGAGCATAGTTTTTTGCGTACAGGAGTACAGAACAAACATATTAAAAAAGAAGATAGAATAGACATTCAAAAATCTTTTCACGAATACATTACCCCTCACAAACAAGGTGAAGCCAAGTTTTTACTTACCAAGGAAGAACAAGAATTTATAAACCAATAACCTTGTCCAATACCCAAAAAGAATACCGTGTAATTTCTAATTTTTAACTGTTAGAATACTAAAGCTTCAATAAGCAAAAAGCATTTCTCAATACCTCAATCACCTCAAAAAAAATTAACAGTTTAAAGGAGGAATTGTAGTACAAAGATTGTAACGTATTGATTTATAATGTTAGTATAGTTAAAGTTTTGTTAAAATTACACTTGCTTATTGACACGTATTTTTTTTATATATATCTTTGTGCCAGAAAAAGGAAGTAACCGATGCCTTACCCAAAGAAGGTTTGATTTTCCATTTTAAAAATACAAATAGCTATGGAAACAAAATTCAACAAAGAGCAAGTTTGCGAACTTGACGAAAAAGCCTTAGTAAATGCGTTTGAAGTTGAAGAACTTGAAAAACGCTATGAAATGGGGTGGTTTGGCACCACTTGGAAAGGAGGGGTTCAAGGAGCTGATAGAGGATGGAATCTTCAAACAGGAGAAGATGTTCCTTTAGAGAATTATGGTCCCTTAACTTATCCACAACATCAGGTAACACCTGAAGGAGTGGATATAACCGCCGATTTAGAGATTCATTAAATTTCTAAATAAAAGACTACTCTTTTATGAGTAGTCTTTTCTAGCAAAATAAGGCTTATGAAAAAAAATATATTCACTTTTTTTATATGTGTTTTTATTATAACATTATCTTTTTCACAAAACAATATCTCTAAATATCTTGTAGATAAAGATACCAAAGTTCCTTTACGGTCTGCTACTATCCATAATGCGAGCAACTATACTATCACTAATGACGACGGGCTTTTTGTATTCTATTCTGCTAATGATAGTATTACTATCAAAATGTTAGGCTATGAAACCCTCAGAACTACTTTCAAAGCGCTGAGTCGTACAAAAGACACCTTGTACCTTACCCCAAAACCTTTTCAGTTAGACGAATTAACCCTTTCCAACAAAAACATTATACAAGAAGCCTATAATCACGCTAGCATTAATTATCCTATGGAACCTTTTGTTGAAGATTTCTTCTTGCGTTGTATCCTCAAACGCAATGGAGAATTTGTAAAAATTGAAGACCTTAGCGGACGTATCAAACGAGATAAATTGTTTGGTGTGAAAAAAGAATATGCTTTTCAGATCCTCAATATGAGGAAGTTCGGTATAGAAAAGAAAGGATTACGGGCAGATGATTTTGAACTTCTTTCCTTAGATGGTCTTTTTGATTGGTATAGTAATTACTTCTTCTTAGATCCAAAGGAGTACCGTTTTTCATACCTTAAAGTCATAGATGAAACACATCATCAGGTAAGTCATACCTCTAAAAATGAAGAGGATTACAAAAAAGGAATAGGTCATTTTATCATCAGTACTGATGATTATGCTATCAAAGAACGTCTTTATAAAATCAATCCTAAAGTGATTGACAAAATACCTTTTACTAAAAAGTTAGCAGGAAAGTATAGAGCTATTGATTACTATCTGAGAGAGAAATGCGAAAAAGATTCTAAGAATAATAAGTATTTTATTTCTAATGGAGTAATGACTCAAAAGGTAGAACTCTACACACAAGGTGAAAGAATAGTATATGATGTAAGTTTCGAGCTCATTGTTACTCACCCTTTTTCAGATCTTAGTACTTTTAAAGCCAATGTAAATGGTAAAAAAGAACTGTTTAAATTAGAGGTGCCTTATAACAAGGAGTTTTGGGAGGCTCAAAACCAATTGCCTCTTACCAATGAAATGCGCAACTTTATCAATAAAACCCACAACACAAAAGAACACCGCGTGATATCTAATTTTTAGCCTTATGCCCACTACCGAGAAGTCTCCAGAGTTTTATAAGCATTACCCTGCGTTGTTTCACGCTTATTTTCCTAGTGTAAGTGCTGAAACCTTGCGCTTGCTCTGCAAAGCGGGTTATACCTATTACAATGCAGTACTTTGTTTAGACGCCTTAGTAGATGAGGGCGATACAAAAGCATTGGTGGAAATGCTTGCCTTGCAAGAGGAAACAATTAAAATTCTCACGAGTATTTACGGTTATAAATCGCCTTTTTGGGGGCTTTGGCAACAGCGTAAAGAGGAGTACTTTAAGGCTATACAAACCGAAAAACGCCTACTTACTACCCCTAAAGTATCGTTTGAACAATACAGTAGCTTAGCAGATAATAAGTCGGCTTTTGGCAAGATAGCTATAGATAGCCTTTGGGTACAAAGCAACACTCAAAACAAGGCTGTGTACGAAAAATTATTATTGTCACATCGCTATTTTTCAGTAGGGTTTCAACTCTATGACGATGTAAAGGATTTTGCACGTGATGTATGCCGTGGGCAATTCAATTGGGCGGTCTATCAGTTACAACAAAAAGTAGATTTTGCAGAAGCACAACACGAGCCTAACACCCTTCACAAATATTTGTTTGTAAAAGGCGTGGGGCAAGACTTGCTAAAAGAAGCTATTGTGCAGTTTGAAAAGGCAAAAGCTGTAGTAACTGAGCTGAATATTCCCAGCGGGTGGTTGCAAACTATTGAGCAGATGATTAGCACTATCCAAAGCTATTTGGAAACTACCGAAGGTTATTTGGCTGTGCTAAAAACTACTCTTGCTCTTAAAAAAGAACGAAACACTGCCCCTTTTTTCAATTTTTCAGTAGTAAAAGAAGAGAGCATACACAAAGGCTTAGATTTTATAGAGCAAGATTTCCGTCAGCATTACGCTGAACTGAAACATACTATGTACTTAGGTAATGCCGAAGGCTTTGAGAACACTTGTCAGGTACATACTTCCGATACTTTTCAGCGTGCACTATTAGACGATTGCTTGTACACTATTGCTCAAACATACCAGTTGCCCATTACATCTTTCTTTGAGGAGGAATACCACTACTTTATGGAGCGTATCAATCCCGAAGTAGGCGCTTGGCAATACTTCCCCACCGTACAAGAAATAGCTCCTGATATTGACGATTTGGCGCAAATAATGCAGTTCTTTATTCATATTGGCAAAAAAGATGAGATTGCTAAGCAGTGTCAAAAAGCTATTGATACGGCTATCAATAGTAGAAGTTGTACTAATGGGGGCATTGAAACGTGGATACTCCCCAAGCACAACCTAACACCTCTACAGCAAAAGCAACAGTATTTCAACGAAAACAAATGGGGGACAGGTCCCGATGTGGAGGTAGTAGCTAACTTCTTGTATGCGCTCTATCTTTATGACCCAAAAGCCTATTTGTCTGTTATCCAAAAAGGAATTAGTTATTTATTCTCTCAACAAAAAGAAGAAGGTTATTGGGAGAGTCGTTGGTATTACGGTAATTATTACGGTACCTACGTTTGTGTGCGCTTGTTGCAATGCTTTGGTGAGCAATATACAAACCAGATACAGCGTGCTGTCAATTATATCAAAACCCATATACCTACTGAACCCCTTTCTACAGCGTTAGCTTTACTCACTTTAAAAACAGTGGGGCTCAACACTGATGAAACTGCTATAATCCTACAAGAACAATTGCTTGCTACTCAAAATACCTCAGGAGGGTGGGAAGCTATGAACTTTATCAAACCTAAAGCGTACGAACCTTATAAAAGCGAGACGCTCACTACTGCTTACGCCCTTAAAGCCCTTTGCTTCTAATGCAAAACAAAATTCCACATATTAATCCCTCTGTTACTTTCAATAAGCTCAATGATAAAGAGTTTATTCTCTGTAATACCCTGCATAAGCATTATTTGAAAATCAATAAAGATACTTATAACCTCCTTTCACTCATAGACAATGAGCGCTCTCTCCAAGAGATATGTGAACTACACAACCAGCAATCTGAAAAGGAACTTACAGTAAATGCTCTGCACTTTCTTCTTTACGACAAACTCTCGAAGTATGGACTCTTAGTAGGCGAAGAAGAACAAATAAAACCTTATCAAAAGCCTTCCTATCTCAAGCTGAGTTTTATCATTTTTAGCAAGCGTTTTATTGCTAAAATCACCCCTTCACTACATTTTCTTTTTCATAAGAAAATAGCTTTTCCTCTTTTGATATTATGCGCAGTGATGATAGGAACAGAACTTTATTTACTTTTAGACGGCTATAAGAGTTTTAAAGTGCAGGAAAGTGTTATTTTCTTTTTGGTAGTAATGGCTATAAGCGTTACCTTTCACGAATTGGGGCACGCTACTGCAGCAAGCCATTTTGGGGCAGAACACGGAGGAATTGGCGGTGGTTTCTACCTATTTACTCCCGTTTATTTTGCCGATGTTACTGATGTATGGCGACTCAAGAAATGGCAACGGGTAGTGGTAAATTGTGCAGGAATGTATTTTGAAATCATCTTTTGCACTATCTTGTCGGTTATAGGCGTTCTATTAGGGCAAATGAGCCTAACTCTCATTGCTATTATTGTTTGCCTACACACTTTTTTTAATCTCAATCCATTTCTCAGAAGCGATGGCTATTGGATACTCTCAGATATTACTAACAAACCTAACCTTTTGCAACACTCTTTCCGCAAAATAGGTGATGTTTTCAGAATGATCAAAGGTAAAAAAGTACAGTGGACGAAAATAGATTTTCTCTTATTAGTCTACGGTTTAATAAGCTATAGTTTTATTGTACTGTTTGTGTATTACGTACTCTTTAAAAACCCACATTCTATATTAAACTTTCCACAGAACTTATATCATTTCCTCAAAAGTTTATGGGACAAGAATGCTACTATTAGTTTAGTCTCATTCGGCGAACTGATTGTACCAATGTTATTCTTCTATTTGTTGTTCAGCTTCTTAAAAGGAATGTTGAAGAAAAGAGGTTAGGGTTTAATTATCAGGTTTTAGTGGAACTTTTCTAACGACAAATAATTTTCTCCCTAATTTTACTTACAAGTCTCACTTTCTTTTTGAGGTTTTTCTCGTTAATAAGCAGAGATTGGCTATTTGTTCAGTTTCATCAAAAACATATTTAATAAAGTGTTTTTTTAAAGGCAAAAGCGTCATAGTTAAAAGGTAAAACTGAATGTTTGAATAATGAAAAGCTTGTGAGGAACAAGGTAAGAATAATTTCTAATTAACAGAATAGACAATTTGCAGATGAAATACTTTGCGGTTTTTTTGTTAAAAAACCACTTTTACCTGCATTTTGTTCAAAAAATTTCAGCCTTTTTTACCCATCTGATATTCAGTTTTCTAACGCCTTTCCTTCGCCTTAGCTTCGGTTTAGATTCGCCTTAGGTTCGTCTTACCTTCGGTTAAAGTAGCTAAAAAGTAAAATATAAAAATAAAGACAATATATTGACTATTATATATTTATAGTTTTTAAAAAGTTTTAAGATACTCAGCTCTTAAATCTGAAGAAAATGCAAGCATTTAACAAGTATTAACATTTTTATTAATGGATAGATTTGCCAATGCTCTATTTCCTGAATTTGCCAATTCACTAATTATTTACTACTTTTGCCGAAAATTACGTTGTAACTTATTATATGAAACATAGATTCCCCATATTGCTCACTATATTCATCGCCTTACTGCTGTGGCAATGCGCCCGTCGTGGTTCGCCTACAGGAGGTCCCAAAGATACTACTGCACCTGTGCTTTTGCAGTCGGTGCCAAGGTCGGGAGCAATGAAGTTCCACGGCAAGAAAATACGTTTGCAGTTCGATGAGTTTGTGGTTACCAAAGACGTGCGCAAACAGCTTATCATCTCCCCCCCGATGAAAACCTTCCCTACTATTTCGCCTACTTCAGCTTCGAAATGGTTGGAAATAAACATTATCGATACCCTAAAACCCAATACTACCTACGTGCTGAACTTCGGTAATAGTATTCAGGATTACAACGAAGGCAATCCTTTGCCCGATTTTAAATACGTGTTTTCCACTGGCGATGCGCTCGACTCGCTTTGGTATGAAGGTGATATTGCCGATGCCATTGCCCCTAAACCCGATAACTTTGTAACGGTGATGCTCTACCCCTATAACGAGCAGTATAACGATTCGCTCGTGTACAAAACGCAACCTACTTACGTCACCAATACGCTCGATAGTCTCGATAGCTTTGTGCTCGAATACCTTAAAGAAGGCAAATACAAGCTCATTGCGCTGAAAGAGAAGAGTGCCAACTATCTGTTCAATCCCAAAGACGACAAAATTGCCTTTATGGAAGAACCTATCACCGTTGCCTATTTAAAGGGGAATCCACAGGGTTTCTACCCCAAATTGCGCTTGTTTAAAGAAGTGCCTCCTTATAAAGCACACCGCCCTACGCAAGTGGCGGGCAACCACATACAGTTTGGCTTCGAAGGTAAAACCGATAGTGTGAACATCAAGCCCATATCACCGGTGAGTAAAGATTTTAAGTATATCGTCTCCAAAGACCCCAAGAAAGATACGCTCAACCTATGGTATAGCCCTAAACAGAAAGATTCTTTGGTATTTACAGTAGCAAAACAGAAAAAAATTGATACATTTAAAGTCCGTATAAAGGAAATGAAAAACGACAGTTTGCAGATAGAGAACCTTTTTTCAGGTGATTTGCCGATGTACAAAGACTTTGGTTTTAGGAGTAATATCCCCATAGTAAAGACTGATAGCACTAAGCTAAAAGTGTTTGCAGGCAAAGATTCTACGGCAGTAGCTGTTCCGTTTAAAACGCAATTAGCACCTAATCGCTTAGAATACTATGTACTATTCGATAAAAAGAACGACGAGACCTACCGCATAGAAGCACTCCCTAATGCGCTCATCGACTTTTTTGGACATACGAACGATACGCTAAAAGTAAACCTACATACCAAAAAACTCGAAGAAGTAGCCATTTTTAAGCTACACCTCAACACCGATGAGAAGACCTTGCAATACCCTGTTATTTTGCAACTCACCAACGAAAAAGCTACCGAGGTAGTGCGAGAGCTTTATGTTGAAAAACCACAAGAGCAATATGTGTTCGAGAACGTAAACCCCAGTAAGTTCCGCTTACGGCTGATAGAAGACAAGAATGCTAACCGAGAGTGGGACACAGGTAGTTTCCTTGAACAACGCCAGCCCGAGCGAGTCTGGTATTTCCCACAACTTATAGAGCTCCGCGCCAACTGGGAAGTAGAAGAAACGTGGCGAATTGATAATTAGTATTTGCTATGTAGATAAAAATTATTATCTTTGCCCGAAAATAATACACACAGAATTATGACAACTGAACTCATACAATTATACGATACCGTAAGTGAAAAAATAGGTAAGGAAGGAGCTGCAGCGTTAGCCAGTTATCTTTCTAAATTTACTGATGAACGCGTAAAGGCAAATATTGATAACTTAGTAACTAAAACAGAATTTCATAAAGAAATAGCAGAAATAAGAATGGATATAGCCGAATTGCATTCAGAACTCAAGCAAGATGTTGCAGAGTTACATACTGAGGTAGCAGAGTTGCGCTCAGAACTCAAGCAAGATATTGCAGAGTTACGCTCAGAACTTAAACAAGATATTGCAGAGTTACGCTCAGAACTCAAACAAGATATTGCAGAGCTACGCTCTGAATACAAACAAGATATCGCCGAATTGCGTACTGAGATTGTAGCATTAAGAGCAGATTTACAAAATGAAATGAAAGACGGTTTTGCTAAGATGAATCGTATCTTTATACAATGGCTTATAGGATTCTTTACTTCATTAGTAATTCTGATATTAACACTTTATTTTAATAGGTAATAATGATAAATATTATAAAAAAAGCCTCATTGCACAGCAATGAGGCTTTTTAGTGAGTGTAGTTCAGATGAAGGAATACGAAAGAAGAACGGGAAGGAATTAGTGCTTTTACTCGTTAAAAAATAGAATACTATTAGGAAAGAACTCTAATTAACTGCTTAATTATAAAGTGTTTTATTTGTTTCTAATAGATTTTTCGTAAAAAAACTATTAAAAAATTTGCAGATTAGAAAAATAGCAGTACCTTTGCACCGCAAAAATGAAATGTGATTGGTCTATGGTGTAATGGTAACACAGCAGATTTTGGTTCTGTTATTCTAGGTTCGAGTCCTAGTAGACCAACAAAAGGCTTCCTATAAGGAAGCCTTTTTTGTTTTACAAGAAGGGAGAAAATAACCGCACGATACGTTCTATGAGTTGTTTGAACTTACTCCGCTTTTCCCACGCTTCTAACCTTAACAAACTTGCGTCTTCCAAATCCTTGTAGAAAATCCTGCGCAAATCACTTGCAACTTCTTTGTTGTACACTAAGGCATTCACTTCAAAATTAAGGTCGAAACTCCGCGCATCGAGGTTAGCTGTCCCTACTGACGCTACTTCGCCGTCTATCACAAAGGTCTTGGCGTGTACAAAGCCCTTTTCGTATCGGTAGATTTCTACCCCTGCTTTTAGTAGTTCTTCAAAAAACGACTCGCTAGCCGTATGTACAAACACCGAATCCCCTTCTTTTGGTACAAGTAATTTCACTTCTACCCCGCTAAGTGCCGCAATGATGAGAGCTTCTTGTAGCGAAGTGTCGGGAATAAAATAAGGAGTGGTAATCAGGATTTCGCGCTTGGCAGCGTAGATGAGTTGTACGGTAGCGAAGAGAATGTTAGATAGGTCAGAATCTGCACCGCTAGAGACGATTTGTGTAAAATAATCGGTAGGGTAGGGCTGTGTGACTATGGGGAAGTAAGGCGCATCGATAGCTACGTTTTCCTCACTGCAAAAATTCCAATCTTGTAAGAATACCGCTTGCAATACGTGAGCTGAGTAACCTCGTACTTTTAGGTGAGTATCTCGCCAATAGAGAGCATTAGGCTCTTCGTTGTTGTACTTATCACTGATGTTGATGCCTCCTACGAAAGCGGTATAGCCGTCCACTACCACTATCTTGCGGTGGTTGCGGTAGTTCATACGGTTAGCGAGTTTTACAAAGTTGATTTTGTAAAAAGGAAAAGCAGGCACGCCATTGGCTAAGAGTTCTTTTACTATATTCTTGCGAATGCCCTGACTTCCGAAATCATCATAAATAAAACGCACTTCTACCCCTGCCCGCACTTTCTCAATAAGGATATTTTTAATAGCATTGCCTATGTGGTCATTCTCGTAGATGTAATACTCTATATGAATATGATGCTTTGCTGCGCGTAGGGCGTCGAGTAGTTCAGGGAAGAGATTTTCGCCATTGCATATCACCTTCACCTCTTCGTTAGGGATAATAGACAAGCGCTCTTCTATGTTCGAGAGGAAGCGTAAACTCTTTTCATAAGGGGCGATGAAGGCAGTATCAAGCGAGTTTAGATGGGCACGTATCTGCGGATAGATTTGTTCTAATCGCTGACGAAAGGATTGGTCGATAGTGAGCTTTTTGTGGTATATTTTATGCTTGCGATAGTTGATACCAAATGAGAAGTAAAAGATAGCTCCCAATATAGGCACAAAGATAACCAAGAGCAAGTACGCTAAGGCTTTACTTACTGAACGGGTGTCCCACACGATGCGCAAACAAATAACGATTATCAGTAGGACGTAGAGGATTTCATAGAGCAGAAGGAACTTCATTTTTCACTATTGTCAAGCAATTCTGCGATGTCGTATACTTTTACTTGTGTTTCTTTGTTTTTTGTCTTTATACCATCGGTCATCATAGTGTTACAAAACGGACAAGCGGTAGCGATGATATTGGGATGCACTTCAAGGGCTTGTTCAGTGCGCAAAACATTGATATCCTTATCGCCTTTTTCAGCTTCTTTGAACATCTGAGCGCCTCCTGCTCCACAACAAAGAGCACGTGCCTTGCAACTCTTCATCTCTACCAAATCAGCATCGAGTTTTTGTAAGAGTTCACGCGGGGCATTGTACACCTTGTTAGCTCTGCCCAAATAACAAGGGTCGTGAAAGACGATGCGTTTCCCTTTAAAAACACCGTCCTCAATGGTAAGTCGGCCTTCCTGCACTAAAGCTTTGAGCAATTCGGTATGATGGAGGACTTCATAGTGTCCGCCTAAGGCAGGATATTCGTTTTTAAGAGTGTTGAAACAATGTGGACAAGCGGTTACTATCTTAGTAATATGGTAGCTGTTCAGCACTTTGATATTCATCATTGCCTGCATTTGGAAGAGAAATTCGTTGCCTGCACGCTTGGCAGGGTCGCCGGTACAGCTCTCTTCGGTGCCGAGTACGGCAAAGCGCACCCCTGCTTTTTGCAAGAGGTGAGCAAAGGCTTTGATAATACGCTTGGCGCGGTCGTCAAAACTACCAGCACAGCCTACCCAGAAGAGTACTTCGGGGGTTTCGCCACGAGCTGAGAGTTCTGCCATTGTTGGAATCATAATAATCTAATTTGGTGCGAGTCGCACGGGCTGTAATTTGGTAATTTGTTAATTTGGCACGAGCTACAAGCTCGCACCAGCGAAAGGAAAATTGCCTGTGTGGCTCGCACTAATCGTTAAACACTTCTACGGTTTCTTCTTTGAGAACAAAATCGGTGAATTTGCCCTTATAGCGGGTAGCTTTTACGATGTGATTGTCTATCCAATGATAGTTGCCTCCGCGGGGTTTGCCAAAGATGATGCCGTGATATTTAAAGCCGTGCTTTTTGAGCCATTGTTCAGTAACCTTACGGTGGGCTTCGGTACGTGAGGTGAAAAAGTAAATCACGTGACCTTCGTCATACCATTTGTTTACTTGTGCTAAGGCATCGGGAAATACCTCGGCAGTAGCCATACGCTCGGGTTCTTCATTGGGGATATCCTCGCCTACCGTACCATCAATGTCGATGAGGTAGTTTTTTACTCCCTCTGGCAATATAGGATTTTTATTGCCTTGAGCATCTTCTTTTAAGGTAAATTTTTCAGTCATAATATTGAATTAGCAAATTGTTAAGGAATCCATTTCTTTTCGAAGTTAGGTTTGCGTTTTTCGAGGAAGGCATCGCGTCCTTCTTTGGCTTCATCGGTCATATACGCTAAACGGGTGGCTTCACCAGCGAATACTTGTTGCCCTACCATACCATCATCGGTGAGGTTCATCGCGAATTTCAGCATTTTGATAGAGGTAGGCGATTTAGCCATTATCTCTTGCGCCCACTCAAAAGCGGTAGCTTCTAACTCACTGTGAGGGACTACGGCGTTTACCATTCCCATCTCGAAAGCCTCTTGAGCAGAATAGTTGCGCCCTAAGAAGAAGATTTCGCGGGCTTTCTTCTGCCCCACCATTTTGGCGAGATAAGCTGACCCATAACCAGCATCAAAACTCGTTACATCGGCATCGGTTTGTTTGAAAATAGCGTGTTCTTTGCTGGCGAGGGTAAGATCACACACTACGTGCAATGAGTGTCCGCCCCCAACAGCCCAACCGGGGACTACTGCAATCACCACTTTGGGCATAAAGCGAATGAGGCGTTGCACTTCGAGAATGTTGAGGCGGTGGTAACCATCGTCGCCTACATACCCCTGATGACCACGTGCTTTTTGGTCGCCACCACTACAAAAACTCCACACTCCATCTTTTGGGGAGGGACCTTCGGCAGAGAGCAATACGGCACCTATGTTGATATCTTCATAAGCATCTTTAAACGCGTCGAGAAGTTCGGAAGTAGTTTTAGGGCGAAAAGCGTTGCGTACTTCGGGGCGATTGAAAGCGATACGCGCTACGCCATCACATTTTTTATACGTAATATCTTCGTATTCTTTTACAGTTATCCAGTTCATTTATTATTAGATGTTAGTGCGATAACTAAATTATCCTAATTTCTTTGCATCGGCTAAGAATTGAGCTAAACCGCTGTCGGTAAGGGGGTGTTTGAGAAGCCCTAAGATGGCGTTGAGCGGTGCGGTAATCACATCGGCACCTATTTTGGCACATTCGAGGATGTGCATTGTATGACGGACAGAAGCAGCAAGGATTTGAGTCTCGAAATTGTAATTGTCGTAAATGAGACGTATGTCCTCGATGAGAGAAAGTCCGTCGGTTGAGATATCGTCGAGTCTACCGATGAAAGGCGACACGTAAGTAGCCCCTGCTTTGGCTGCCAAAAGCGCCTGACCTGCCGAGAATACCAGCGTACAGTTGGTACGGATACCCTTATCGGTGAAATATTTAATGGCTTTGATACCGTCTTTTATCATCGGTACTTTTACTACGATTTGAGGGTGAAGGGCAGCGAGTTCTTCGCCTTCGCGCACAATGCCTTCAAAATCGGTGGCGATTACTTCGGCAGAAACATCGCCTTCTACGATAGTACAGATATCAGTGTAATGTTTGAGGATCGCCTCTTTGCCGGTGATACCTTCTTTTGCCATTAACGACGGATTAGTGGTTACGCCGTCTAACACGCCCAAATCTTGGGCTTCTTGAATTTGCGATAAATTCGCTGTATCGATAAAAAATTTCATAATGTTATTTTATAATTGATAATTGATAATTGACAATTAATGCTATTCAACTTTGGCAAAGTGTGTGACGCAATGGTTAATTGCCTGTGCGAGTCGCACCTAATTGATAGTGTTTCATCAGCATTTTCTCGTAGGATTTGCTCGGAAAAAGTCGTTTGAGGACAATGGAGAACTTCTGTAAGAAACTACCTTGTTTGTAATGTACTTTTGGGTGTTTGGTATTGATGACTTTCAGTATTTTATCTGCCATTTCTTTGGGGTCACCACCACTATCGACGTGCTCGTTCATCAGACGGAGTTGTTTTTCATAGACTTCGGCATAAGGAGAACCTTCGTTTACAGGGGTGTGGTAACGGCGAGAGGCAATATCGGTAGCATAATCGCCTGGGGAAATGGTACAGACTTCTATGCCAAAAGACTTAACTTCCATACGAAGAGCTTCACTCATCAGGAGGAGAGCACCTTTGCTGGCTGAATAAGCCCCGCGAAAAGGCAAGCCCATATAGCCTGCAATAGAGGCAATGTTGATGATACGTCCGCTTCCTTGAGAGCGCATTGCTGGGAGGACTTGCTGTATCACAGTTATAGCACCATAGAGATTGGTAGCGAAAACGTTGTGCAACTGCTCAGCGGGGAGTTCTTCTACGGCACCCGTAACACCTACACCTGCATTATTGATGAGTATATCGATGCGACCTACTTCGGTGAGGATTTGCTGTACTGCTTCTTTGATAGAAGCTTCGTTTCGCACGTCCATTGGCAAGAGACGAAAAGGCAAGTTTTTGCCTTCTACATTGCGCGCTGTTCCGTAGACCAAAAAGCCTTTGGAGGCAAGTAGCAAGGCGGTTTCTTTGCCTATGCCCGATGTAGCACCAGTGATGAGAACAGTTTTGTTCATTCGTTTAAGAAATTTGTGCAAAGGTAGGAATAATTTGCCAATTAGCAAATATGTGAATTATCAAAAAAGGGCTAAAACCAACGGAGAAGAAATCGGGCTAAATAGTAGCTACTTCGTCGTGAATATATTGTCGTCCTTCACAAAATTGAGCTAATTCCTCTTCTATAAACCATTTTACTTCCGTAGTAGAAGTTTTAGGGTATAACAGATGTACATTAGCCCCTGCATCGAGCGTAAAACAAAGCGGGATATTCGTTTCTTTACGATATTGCCATATGCACTGAATCACTTCTAACGTATTGGGGCGCATCAGAATAAAGTATGGAATACTGGTTTGCATCATTGCGTGCAGAGTGAGAGCTTCACTTTCCACTACTTCTATGAAACGTTCTACATCACCGGAAGCAAAACTTCTGACAAGTTTATTGATGTTCTCATTGGCTTGTGCAAAACGCGCCTCAGCAAAAGGGTGACCGTGCATTAGGTTATGACCTACGGTACTGCTGACTTGCTTCTGACCTCTATCGATGAGCAAAATAGTATCTTGATAATTTTGAAAAACTTCGTGAACGGGGAGGGGATAGGGTATACCATATTCATCGGAACTTCCTATAATGGCAGAGTGTTCGCCCCATACGACTATATTGCCTTGTACACTTCGGCAGGCACTGCCCGAACCCAAGCGCGCCAAAAAAGAGGCTTTTTGCCAAAAAGCTTCTTCTGTGGAAGTCTCTCCTAACTCTTTAGAAATTTGCATTAAGCATACTGAGAGGGCAGCCATTGCGCTTGCAGAAGACGCAATACCACTGCTATGAGGGAAAGAATTATGTGAGGCAATACTAAAATGATAGTCCTTTAAGAAAGGTAAGTAAGCTACAATCCGCTCAAAGAAAGTATGGATTTTAGGGTGAAAAGAAGGTTTGGGTTGTCCTTCAAAGCTAAAATCGAATGAAAAGGGTTCGCCTGAGGCAATAGAAGATTCACTCCTACGTTCATATTCAATAGAAGTTTCGGTATAACAATGCGTGAGTGTAAAGCTGATAGAAGGGTTCGCAGGGAGCTGTTCCCCCTTCTTACCCCAATACTTTACTAAGGCTATATTACTCGGTGCTTTGAAAGAAATCATATTTAGGCAATAGGACTTAGTCCATAGGCGTTAGGGTATAGGCAATAGTAGGAAACTACTGACTCATATTACTTTAGTTTTTATTACAATACTAAGAATTAAAACAAGGGTTTTTGTTTAGTGCTTCTGAATCTGAGAATTATTACACTATCTCCCTTAATTTCATAGTAGAGTAAAAATCTTCCTTTAAAGAAAATTCGCTGATAAACATTATCTTCCTCTATGTATTTAGCTAAAAAATAAGGGTCTTCTTCTATTTCTTTCTGAACTTTTTCAGTTTCAATTGCTATCTTTTCAGAATAAGAGTCAGATTTATTGTTCTCACTCCAGAAATCTAAAGTGTTTTCTAGCTCTGTCTTAGCTTTACCCGACCACCTTACTCGCATATCTTTTTCTGATGTTATCGAATAATTCTTTTCCGTCTATCCAATTACCTTTTTCGACGTCTTCACGGGCTAAGGCAATAGCTTGTTTATCCTCATTTGTTATTAGAGAAGGATATTCGTAAGGATTGGTTACCTCAATTCCTATGGTAGCAAAGTAATCAACTATTTGTTGATACTGCTCAAAGTCGATATTTTTATTTAATATAAGTGTGTTCACATTGTTAGGTTTTAGGGATTCAACTTTGCCGAAGGTGCGAGCCGCCTATATTTTAAGCTCTCACGGCGCGGTTCATCACCAAATCGATGTACAAATTCACTTTGTCTTTGAGCTCTTTGCGGTTTACGATAAAATCCAAGAAGCCGTGTTCGAGTAAGAACTCTGCTGTTTGGAAATCTTCGGGGAGGTCTTGCCCTGTTGTGTCTTTCACTACACGAGGTCCTGCAAAACCAATAAGAGCCCCTGGTTCGGCTATATTGATGTCGCCCAGCATCGCAAACGATGCAGTGATACCTCCCGTTGTAGGGTCGGTACAAAGCGAGATGTAAGGTAGTTTGGCTTCGTCTAACTGAGCGAGTTTAATAGACGTTTTAGCCATTTGCATTAGTGAAAGAGCGGCTTCCATCATACGTGCGCCTCCTGATTTAGAAATCATCAAGAAAGGCAATCGGTGTTTGATAGCATAATCAATCGCACGACAAATCTTCTCACCTACCACACTTCCCATAGAACCACCGATGAAAGCGAAATCCATACAGCCTATTACAATAGACTTACCTTTAGAGCTTCCTACGGCAGTGCGCACGGCATCTTTTAAGTTTGTTTTTTGAGTAGCTTCTTCCAAACGTTGGGTATAGGGTTTTGTATCGACAAATTCTAAAGGGTCTTTAGAGCTCATATTGGCATCGAGTTCTTGAAATTCGTTGTTATCAAACAATATCTGGAAGTACTCTTTACTACCTATGCGCACGTGATACCCATCGTCGGGACTTACATAGAAATTGGAAGCTAACTCGTCCTGTTCGACGATGTTACCGCTGGGTGATTTAAACCATAATCCTTTGGGGATATCTTTCTTTTCCTCAGTGGAGGTTTGTATTCCTTTTGCTGTTCTTTTAAACCAAGACATAATTATTCTGTTTTAGTAAAGTGCAAAAGTACAAAGTTTTTTTGAAATAGCAAAAAAGGAGAATTAATGATTAGTGGTTAATGGTTAATGATTAATGGTGAAAATAAGATAAGTTTTTTGAGTGATTTTCAACTTTGGCAAAGTATGTAGCGATAGAAAGGCGAAAGTAAGGCGAACGATGAGTGGCTCTACAGTGGCTCTACAGTGGCTCTACAGTGGGTCTACAGTGGGTCTACAGTGGCTCTACAGTGGCTCTACGCTGACTAATAGATTAAGAATCAGTGAAGGAAAGAGGAACAAAAGACGGTGCGAGCCACATAGGCAGATGAAAAATGAACGGAGAATGATTGAACCTATGGAGAAGGTAAGGTGAAGAATAATTGGTGTATTGAGATTTGTTTTGTATTTTTGCACCGTTTTTAAGAAAAGTATAATGACGACCCATCACCAGCAACATCTTCTCAAACGCCTTTTGATATGGCGTGTAAAGCATATTTCGGATAGGCGTTTTATCCTTATTCTCAGCGGAATAATAGGCATTGCTACGGGATTGGCTGCCTTGGCAATGCGCTCGTTTACACATCTTATTCAGTGGTTGCTAGACGACAAGCTCGCTCAAACTATTACTTATAGTTTTTACTTTATCCTCCCAATGTTAGGCTTTGCCATTGTGTATTTGGTAAAAAAATACGTGATACGGCACGATGTGAACCACGGAATCCCTTCGATTCTTTATGCAGTAGCCCACCAAAAAGGGATAATGAAACGCTTTCAGGCGTATGGCAGTATCCTCACAGCACCTATTACCGTTGGTTTTGGAGGTTCGGTGGGGTTAGAAGGTCCGATGGTAGTAACGGGGGCAGGTATTAGTTCCAATATTTGCAGGTTCTTTCACATTAATCAATCTAACCGGATGTTGCTTTTGGCGTGTGCTTGTGCGGCGGCTTTAGCAGCTATCTTTAAAGTGCCTATTGCGGCGATACTGTTTGCTATTGAGGTTTTTGGGTTGGATTTGACGCTCTCGTCACTCATACCGCTGTTTATCGCTTCCCTTTGTGGGGTATTCACTTCTTATTTCTTCTTTGGCAGTGAAGTATTGATACCCATAACCATCACGCGAGCTTTTTCATTGCAAGGTATTCCTTTTTATATTCTTTTAGGCGTGGTAGGCGGATTGATGTCGGCTTACTTTACCTATGTTTATGAGAAAATAAATGCTGCTTTTAAGAAACTCACTTCGCCTTGGCTAAAAATAGTAGTAGGCGGAGGTCTTTTGGGTTTGCTTATTTACATAATGCCACCGCTTTACGGTGAAGGACACGAGATTATCAATCACCTAAAAGAAGGTCACCCCGAACTATCACTGAGTAGTAATATTTTTGGTTGGGACTTATCGAATGCGTGGGTGATTATCCTACTTTTGGCTGCCCTCACTTTTGCAAAGGTTATTGCCACCTCGCTCACCTTTGGTGCGGGAGGGGTAGGAGGTATCTTCTCGCCTATGCTGTTTATGGGGGGAGTGATGGGAAACTGCTTGGCGCGCATCATCAACGAGTTTCCTATTTTGGGCTACAAAGCAGAGTTGCCCAACTTCACTTTGGTGGGAATGACTGCCCTGATGACGGGGGTATTGCACGCACCCCTTACGGCTGTTTTTCTCATCGCCGAGGTAACGGGAGGCTATTCGCTGTTAGTACCGGCGATGCTCACTGCTGCGGTATCGTTTTTGGTAGCCAAATACTTTAACAAATATTCTGTTTATACGATGGAATTAGGCAGAAAAGGAGAACTCATCTCGCAGAATAAAGACCAATCGATACTCACCCTAATGGATTTTGACCAAGTGGTGGAACACAATTTCACCCCCGTATATACCGATATGAAACTTCGTGAGGTGGTGTACAATGCTGTGCGCGAATCGAACCGCAATATCTACCCTGTGCTTGACCGAGAAAAAGGTACGCTACAAGGTGTGATACTGCTTGACGACATACGGCACTTGATTTTTGAAACGAACTATTACGACAAGATTCCTGCCGTAGAACTAATGCAGAAACCACCTGCCATCATAGAAATGGGCAAGGACAAGATGAGCACCGTAATGGATAAGTTTCAGCATACTGGTGCGTGGAACTTGCCCGTAGTGAAGGACGGTAAGTACGTAGGGTTTATCTCCAAATCGAAGTTGTTGAGCATTTATAGAAGGAAATTGATATATTTTACGCAGTAAGAGCTAAAAAGGTAAAAGATAAATCAAGATATAGAATTAAGCTAATACAAGTGTTTTTATAGTCAAACAAAAATAGATTGCCAATAAAAAGGCTTGTTTTTTGGAGGGACAAATAGCCTCACATACGCTACTATCACAAGCTTTACCCCTACGAATACCGAAAAAGTGGTTGGTTATCAGTACAATCAACTTTGACAAAGTTTCAAACTTTGCCAAAGTGTGGCGCGTAAATTCGGATAGGCTATAATATAGAGAAACCAAACAGAAAAAAGTTCTTGTTATAGGTATCTTATACAAACCTTATACAAACCTTGGACGAATCTTGGACGATAGCTATATCTATACATTTCTACACAAACACTGTTTTTATAGAAAAACATTCTGAAAATTATCTTCAAAACGGAATAAATATCTTTTTTAGTAACTTCTATGGGCTTTGAAAGTTGAGGTAGAGGTATTAAAATCATTTTTAGAGAAAAGTATAAAGCAAAAAGAATTATTAGAATATATTATTGTATTTGTCATTAGTATTTGTAATTTTGCAGGCTCTATGGATATCATAACTCTTTTGAAAGCTGCGAGGTTGCGCACCTTACCCTTATCGGTTGCGGGGATTATCACGGGGAGTGCTTTGGCATTTCGCGAAGACCCTTACGCTTTTAGGTGGGAGATTTTTGGTTGGGCACTGCTTACCACTATTTTGTTTCAGGTGCTTTCGAACTTTGCCAATGATTATGGCGATGGGGTAAAGGGCACGGACAATGAGCACCGCATAGGTCCTACAAGAGCTTTGCAGAGCGGGAGAGTTACGCGTAGGCAGATGAAGAGGGTTGTACTTATCACTGCTTTACTGTCGTTATTTTCGGCTACGGTGCTTATTTATACGGCTTTTGGAAGAGAAAATCTGTTATATATCTCGGTGTTTTTTGTTTTAGGAGTGCTGTGTGTGGTAGCGGCTATCAAGTACACTGTGGGGCAATCGGCTTATGGATATCGGGGTTGGGGTGACCTATTTGTGTTTGTGTTCTTTGGGTTAGTGAGTGTGGTAGGCAGTTATTTCTTATACACAGAGAGCTTGAATAAGGTTATATGGTTGCCCGCTATTGCTATTGGCTTGCTGAGTGTAGCAGTGCTGAACTTAAACAATATGCGCGATTATGAGAACGATAAGCGTTCGGGCAAACATACATTGGTAGTGAAAATGGGAATTCCGATGGCTAAATATTATCATTATTATTTAGTTATATTGGCGATGGTGGCAATGTTGGGTTTTTCGGTGATGCGTTTGCAAATGCGCTGGGAGCTTCTGTACTTAGTTGCTTTTCTGCCTTTAATAGGACATTTGCTCACTGTAAAACGAAATACCGAACTCAAACAGCTTGATAAAGAATTAAAGATAGTAGCCCTGAGTACTTTTTTGCTTTCGGTACTCTTTTTTGTGGGGATTTTGATACATATATTTTAAGGAGAGTTAAACGAAAGAAGGAGATAGTAACGGACGTTATATATATTAAATAAATACACTAAAAAACATAATAACTATGGAGGTAACTTATTACGGACACTCGTGTGTGAGCATCAAAATAGGCGATACACATTTGCTTGTAGACCCCTTTATTGCTAATAATCCTTTGGCAAGCCATATAGATATCAATACGATTCCTGCTGACTACATCTTGATAACCTCGGCGCAACAAGACCATATATCGGACGTGGAGCAGATAGCTAAGCGCACGAAAGCGCAAATCATTTCGAATTTTGAAATCTCTAATTACTTTTTTAATTTGGGAATTGAAAATTCGCACCCTATGGACTTGGGAGGGTTGTACAGTTTCCCATTTGGGTCGGTGAAGATGGTACCAGCGTTGCATTCTTCTACCTTTGAAAATGGCACTGCCGGCGGGTGCGCTTGTGGGTTTGTGATTAAAACTTTGGAAAAGACGGTATACGTATCGGGGGCTACGGCTTTGTATTTTGATATGCAACTTATACCAGTGCGTTATAAGTTGGACTTAGCTATATTGCCCATTGGAGGTAACTTTACAATGGACGTGGAAGACGCTATTATGGCTTCGGACTTTGTGAAATGCAACAAGGTGTTGGGGTATCATTACGACACTTTTAACCTCATTAAGTTAGATGATAAGGATTTAGCAAAGAGGAGTTTTAAGGCAAAAGGCAAAGAGCTGATATTAACAGATATAGGACAATCTATTTTTGTATAAATTATGAGAAAAGCGACGTTTATTATAGCTTTGCTCTTTACAATATTTAAAAAAAACAGATTTTGCTCATTCATTAAAATTGATTACTTTTGCAATTTAAATCCACAATTAAATAGTTTGTTATGAACTCAGCTGTACAATATATCAAAGATTTCCAAGGGAATGACATATTAGCCGTTATTCCTATTGAGGAATATCGCTTTTTACGTGAAAGAGCTACTTGGGAAGAGGAAGAAGAATATGACATTCCTGAAGCACAAAAACAGATGTTAGATGAACGTATTGAAAAATATAAAAATCACCCAGAGTTATTAATTCCATATGAAGAAGTAAAAAGAGAAATAAGAGATGAATTTGGAATATAACTTATTTTTTTCTGAAGAAGCTAAGAAAGAATTGAAAAGTATTATTGCTAAATACGATATACTACAACAAGGGTTAGCTGATAAAGTTTATGATGATATTCAGCATAATTTGGACTACCTTAGATTTATGCCCTTTATATGTCCGAAAAAATATAAAGCTTTAAGAATACTATATACCAAAAAGTATAAAATAGCCATATATTACATTATTGAAGAAGAGATGAGGAATGTAATCATTTATTCTTTTTCACATCAAAAAGAAAACTCTGCAAAAGTATTCAACAGAATCAATTTCTAAACGACTAAAGACTAAACAATGGAACTGATAAAATTACACGATAAGACTTTTGAGCCTTACGTATCTGCCGAGGAACTCAACCAAATTACCGAACGAATGGCAAGTGAGGTATATCAAGATTTGCAAGAATCACGCCCAATTTTCATTGCCATACTGAATGGCTCTTTTATGTTTGCAGCCGACTTCCTAAGGCACTACAAAGGCGAATGTGAAATATCATTTGTAAAAATGGCGTCTTATAAAGGTACTCAGTCTACTGGAAAAATACACCAACTCATAGGGCTTTCTACCCCAGTGGAAGGACGCGATGTGGTAATCTTGGAAGACATTATCGATACCGGCAACACTTTAGAAGAAATTTACCGCATTTTCGAAGATAAAAAGGTGAACTCTTTCCGCGTGGCTACCCTGTTTTTCAAACCCGATGCCTACAAAAAAGACCTCAAAATAGACTATGTAGGCAAACCTATCCCTAACCGCTTTATCGTGGGCTATGGATTGGATTTTGACGAGATAGCGCGCAACCTACCCCAAGTATATCAATTAAACACTTCATTAACTATGACAAATTTAGTACTTTTCGGCAAACCAGGGGCTGGCAAAGGCACCCAAGCTGCATTCTTGAAAGACAAATACAACTTAGTGCACATCTCTACCGGCGATATTTTCCGTCATAATATCAAGAACGAAACCAAACTCGGCAAACTCGCTCAATCGTATATGGATAAAGGTGACCTCGTACCCGATGAAGTTACTATACAAATGCTACAAGAGGAAGTTGAAAAGAACCCTAATGCCGAGGGCTTTATCTTCGATGGGTTCCCTCGTACTATTGCACAAGCCGAAGCTCTTGATGCTTTCTTAGAAAGTAAAGGAATGCGCATTCACGGTACTCTTGCCTTGGAAGCTGATGACGAGGTGCTCATCAAACGATTGGTAGAGCGCGGTAAAGTAAGCGGTCGCACTGATGACCAAGACGAAGAGAAAATACGCAACCGTTTCACTGAATATAACGAAAAAACAGCTCCTCTTATCACTTTCTATCAAACGCAAGGTAAATATCACACTATTAATGGTATAGGTACTATCGAAGAAATTACTACTCGCCTTTCTGAGACCATTGACAAAATAAAAGCTGAATAATCCCCAATGACCGAAGGCAATTTCACCGACTACGTAAAGATATACGCCGCCTCTGGTAAAGGAGGTGCAGGCTCGATGCACCTACACCGCGAGAAGTTCGTACCCAAAGGAGGTCCTGATGGAGGCGATGGCGGTCGTGGAGGGCATATCATCTTGCGTGGCAATAAACACCTTTGGACACTCATACACTTCAAGTTCCAACAGCACTTTCGTGCCGAACACGGAGAAGCCGGAGGAGCCAACCGTAGTTTTGGTGCCGACGGTAAAGATATCACTTTGGAAGTCCCCTTAGGAACCATTGTTAAAGATGCTGAAACCGAGGAAGTACTCTTTGAAATTACTGAAGATGGACAAGAAATCATCGCTTTGCGCGGTGGCAAAGGTGGGTTAGGCAACTGGCATTTCCGCACAGCTACCAACCAAACCCCGCGCTACGCCCAACCAGGTCTCCCTGGTGAAGAACGCGAGTTGCTCTTAGAGTTGAAAGTATTAGCTGATGTAGGTTTTGTAGGCTTCCCCAATGCGGGCAAATCTACATTGCTATCGGTAATTACTTCTGCTAAGCCAAAAATAGGCGACTATCCATTCACAACCCTCAAACCTAACTTGGGTATTGTGCAAAACCGCGATTACCAATCGTTTGTAGTAGCCGATATACCTGGGATTATAGAGGGAGCTGCCGAAGGCAAAGGCTTGGGGCATTACTTCTTGCGACATATAGAGCGCAACTCGGTATTGCTATTCCTCATTCCCGCTGACAGCAAGGATATCATAGCTGAGTATCATATCTTGTTAAACGAACTCAAAGAATACAACCCTGAACTACTGGACAAAGACCGCCTCATAGCCATTTCAAAATCGGATATGTTAGACGACGAGCTCACCGAAGCCATTCGGCAAGAAGTAGCAACAGGATTAGGCGGTACGCCTTTCTTGTTTATCTCGTCGGTATCGGGCAAAGGTATTCAGCAACTGAAAGACAAACTTTGGGAAATGATACAATAATATAAAAGTCAGCTTTTATAGCTGACTTTTTATATTATTCAATTCCTTATAACGACTGCTTTCACATCAATAAATTTTAGGGTTCCACTGCTCGGGGTATTTAGGAGTAATATCCTTATAAAAGTTCTGTATTTCCTCCATTATTTGCTCTTGTGGGAGCGTTTGTAAGTCCTCTAAGCTAATGGTCTTCCCGATGTATATCATTTTCTTCTTAAAATCACCAGCACCTAAAACTATGGGTACTTGGGCAGAAAGAGCTATATGGTAGAAGCCCATACGCCACTTGTTCACCTTAGAACGCGTGCCCTCAGGGGTTACTACCAAGCTAAAGTCTTCTTTCTTAAAGAGTTCAGTAACAAATTCTATCAAGTGATTGCGCTGTGAACGATTGATACCAATCCCTCCTAACTTGCGCACTAACCAGCCGTACCACGCTTTAGTATGCGCATCTTTTATAATGAGTTTAATCGGTTTTTCCATCTTCCAATAAGCCAAAATACCCAAAACAAACTCCCAATTAGTAGTGTGTGGTGCTACTACTAACACACAGCGATTTAAAGTTTTCAAATCACCTTGTAATTCTATCTTCCACCCCATTATCCATAAAGCAAAGGAGCCAATCCATTTTTTCATTTTTATTCTATTTATAACTCGCTTCTACGCGTAATATTTTCTATTTTACAATCAGTATTGGTATATTATAATCACTACAAAATTGCCTGTCGTGCTACGACTGCCCGCCGTGCTACGGCTACCCGTCGTGCTACGACCGTGTTACAACGTATCTTTCAAAAGTAAACCCATAAGCGTGCCGTTCGTCTTTTTCAAAACGCTCAGAGGCTACTAACTCCCATTCTTCACGGTTAAACTCAGGAAAGAATACATCAGCTTCGGCAAAAGTGTGATGTACCCGTGTGAGTTCTATCGCATCGGCAAAGGGGAGGGCTTGCGCATAGATTTCTCCACCGCCTATCACGTAAGGGTTAGAGTCTATTGTCAAAGCCTTTTCTATCGCCTCTTCAACTGAAGAAACCACCACAGCTCCCTCTTTCGCATACCCTTTCTGGCGCGTAATAACAATATGTGTACGTTTAGGCAAAGGTTTGGGGAAAGTCTCGAAAGTCTTCCGTCCCATTATAATGCAGTGTCCCGTCGTGAGGCGTTTGAAATGCTTAAAATCTTCAGGCAAATGCCATAACAGTTGGTCTCCTTTGCCAATAGCATTATTCTCGGCAACAGCAGCTATAAGAGTTATCATATTTAGTGAATAGTGAAAAGTGAACAGTTAAAAGTTTGTAGACGACGTATTGGTTTGCTCGTTATCTTTCTCAGCCTGTTCAGCTGCCAATTCCCGTTTTGCTTGTTCCTTTTGTGTAGCAAGCTCTTTTTCTACTGCGACTTCCATCTTTATAAGTTTCTTCTGTTGAGCTGCAATCAGTTGTTCGCGTTGCTTTTCTTGCCATTCCTTTCCTAAGAAGCGATGCAATACAAATACATTCATAGCGTGCCACAGCCAGATGAAAAGCCACAAGAGTACCGCCCATAAATACCAATTATAGGTCGCTCCGTAGTCTAATACCTTATTGGCTACCACAAAAAAGATAGAGCCTAACACAAAGACAAAGAAGTGAAGATATAACAATCGTTTCTGCTTGAGGCGATTTTCAGCATTTTTGAAAAGTTCATATTGTTCGGGAGTGAGTTGAGTGTCTGCCATTCTATTATCTGTTTTTAAGATTTTGGTGCAAAAGTAAGAAAAATATGCTATCCACGAAAGAATTATACACTATTTATATTATTTTTGTCACTTTTCATCTGTTCATCTGCTATTAATAAAACGCCTGTGTACCTCACATAAATTTGCTAATTAATTTACCAGCCGTGCTACGCCTACCCGTCGCCGCTATAACCTCACATTACCTCCGTCATTCGTCCCTTGTCATTCGTCATTTCTTCCCTTTTTCGTCATACTCCCCCCTAGCACCTAAGGCCTATGGCCTAATGCCTTTTCCTTTTCTTTCGCCTCGAAACCCCGTTTTTAACA
>NZ_KB291174.1:12401-23449 GCF_000318255.2 Capnocytophaga sp. oral taxon 380 str. F0488 | reverse complement strand
CCCTCCTTACACCCTTTTTTCACCAAAACTCCTCTCAACTCCCTTCCGAACACCTTCGATATCTTCCGAACCCCTCAACCTTCCCCTATTTTCTAATTTGCTAATTCTCTAATCTGCTAATTTTCTCTGGCTGTCATCGCTTTTTCATCTCAAACTTTGCCAAAGTTGATTATTTCTGGTATTATTGGCATTATTGGCATTATTCGGTATTAATGGCATTATAAGCATTGTTATATTTATAACATCTCCCCCCCCCTTTGTATAAAACCTCTTTTTAATTTTTATAGAAGCAAAAATGCTCTTATTTTTGCACTTTAATTCAGTATATATGAATCAAAAGGTAAAACGTGAAGCTCCCTGCACTTAACCAAAGTTTCAAACTTTGAGAATCTCAGAGCCTTTTCAAACAAATATTAAAAATAAATGAACTATGTCAGAAAATAAAAAATCCTTCGGTCAAACACTCAAAACTTTCTCACCCAACTTCTGGGTAGCAAGTTTCCTCCAACTGATGGAACGTTGGGGCTTCTACGGTATCTTTACCCTTCTCCCCTTGTATTTAGTAGCTTCAACTGACCAAGGAGGATTAGGTCTTTCGCATACCGAAAAAGGAAGTATTATAGGCAACGTAACTGCTATACAGTACTTTTTGCCACTCGTCTTTGGCGTGATAGCCGACCGTATAGGCTACAAACTCTCTTTAGTCATTTCTTGTACTATAATGGCGATAGGCTATTACCTAATGGGTGAAGTAAACACCTATTGGTCGATGTATATGATGTTCCTCTTTGCCGCCGTTGGAGGGGGCTTCTTCAAACCCGTTATCAACGGTACCGTTGCCCGCAATACCGATGAAAGCACCAGTACAATGGGCTTCGGTATCTTCTATATGATGGTGAACGTCGGAGGCTTCTTAGGTCCTGCAATGTCGTCTTACCTACGCACTACACTCGGTTGGCGCATTATCTTCCTGCAAGCTGCTGTGGTAATGGTTATCAACCTGCTGGTAGTTTTATTCTTTTTCAAAGAACCTAAAATGGCACAACGCGACAGCAAACCCATTCTCACCGAAATCAAAGAATCCATAATGCACATTATAGAGGCACTCAAAGACCGTCGCCTTACCATACTGCTCATACTGATGGTCGGTTTTTGGACGATGTTCAACCAGCTGTTCTACACCCTGCCTAATTTTATCGAAGATTGGGTAGATTCCTCCAAAGTAAGTGCGTGGATTAACCATCATTTGCCTTTCTTAGGCACTATTCTCACCGAAAAAGGACAAGTAAAAGCCGAATGGTTCATCAATATCGATTCGTTTATGATTATCTTCTTTCAGGTAGTTGTATCCTATTTCGTAACCAAAATGACTCACGTAAGCGCAATGATTCGCGGTACGATTATCGGAACCATAGGGGTAACGCTTACTTTTATGTTCAATAATGTGTGGTTTACCATTATAGGCACTATGATTTTCTCCATAGGCGAAATGGCTGCTAGCCCTACGCTTTCAGCTTTTATAGCTCAAATTACCCCTAAGGGGAAGGAAGCCCTCTATCAAGGCACTTATTTCTTGCCTGTGGCGGTAGGTAATTATATTGCAGGGCTTATTTCTGGTGATTTATACGAAAAATGGTCTGATAAATATACTTTACTAAAAACCGAACTCACAAATAAAGCTATTGCAATGCCCGAAAACCTCACTAAAAAGGAATATTTCGATTTGGCAAGTCAGAAGTTAGGTCTCAATCAGTCTCAAATCACCGATTTGCTTTGGAATACCTATAACCCCAACAAAATGTGGTATCTTATTTGTGGAATAGGGGTCTTTGCTGCCCTATCACTATATGCCTATAACAAAATAATGGTAAGAAAAGAATCAATAAGTTAGCGTTAGTTTGATATATAAACCTGATAATCAATATTCTTTGAGGTGTACACTTTGCCAAAGTTCTAAACTTTGGCAAAGTTGAAGTCCTAAGTAGTCATTTCACAAAACGAAGTCTTGATTTTGTTTTAATTCTGAAATTATTTTTGTTTAATTTCTGAGGTATAGTCTCACTCCTAAGTCGAGCACGCACTAAAATGAATTTAACTTTTTCCCTCCTTTTAATATTATAACTCCGCTCTCGTTGTCTTTACCTCTCTGAGAAAGCCATCGAGAGCGGACTTTTTTTCGTCTTACCGTAGCCTTAGATTCGAATGACCTTCGAATAACCTCTTGATTTTTAACTATATTCCACCTGCCACACCTTTTACTTTTTTCCTTATTTGTTAAATTGCTAATTACGCCGTACCTTTGCACCTTGAAATTAAAAGTTAAACTTAAAAACAAAACACTATGGATTTTTTAAAATTAGCACAAACCCGCTATACTACTAAACATTACAGCTCTCAGCGTGTGAGCGATGAGGATATCGCTAAACTCAAAGAGATATTACGCCTCACCCCTTCGTCTATCAATTCACAGCCTTGGCAATTCGTGTTCATAAGCGATGAGGCTACTAAGGAAGCATTCGCCAAAGTATCGCTTACCAACGAAGAACGCGTTAGAAAAGCCAGTCATTTAGTGGTATTTATGGCGAATAGCGCTTTGCCATCATTTGAAGAAAAGCTCGTTAAAGCAGCTACTGAAATGGGACGACTTGGGTTTTATCAGAAAATGCAGAAACCCAAAGGTGATGTAGGACTCTATGCGTGGATAAACAACCAAGTGTACATCGCATTAGGATTTTTTCTCAGTGCGTGTGCTTCTATGGGCATCGATAGTACCCCTATGGAAGGCATTATTAATACCGAATACGACAAGCTTCTGAATGAACCTCAATACACTACGCTCTTCGCTGTAGCGATAGGCTATCGCGACCCCGAGGATAGCAATCAGTTGCACTTGCGCCCAAAATCGCGCTTGCCGTTAGAAGAGGTAGTAAAGGATTTTAAATTATAATTAGAGTCGTAAACTTTATTATAATTAGGGTCGTAAACTTTGCCAAAGTTTCAAACTTTGGCAAAGTTGAAGCCAACACCTTTAGCCATACTTCTTTGTTTGATTTGAATTGATTTGTAAGATTTCTGAGGCAAAGCCTCATTCTTAACAATAGACCTTTAAAATAAAATATTATTACCTTTTGCAGATTGTCCCCCTTCGGGGGAACGGGGGTACTTGTTTTTTATTGATTGAAAATGACCCAAAAACGCGACATACGCGCACTGACCAAAGACGAACTTCGCGCTTTCTTCGAGAGCAATGGCGATAAACCTTTCCGTGGCAACCAAGTATACGAATGGTTGTGGCAGAAAGGCGTGCATACTTTCGAGGAGATGACCTCACTGCCCAAAGCTACACGCGAGATGCTCAGCGAACATTTTAGCATCAACCATATCAAAGTAGATGTGATGCAGCGCAGTAACGATGGTACGATTAAAAACGCTGTGCGTTTGCACGACGGGTTATTAGTAGAGTCGGTGTTAATTCCTACCGATACTCGCACCACCGCTTGTGTATCCAGTCAGGTGGGGTGTAGTCTCAACTGTTCGTTTTGTGCCACAGCTCGCTTAAAACGTATGCGCAATCTCCTCCCCGATGAGATATTCGACCAAGTAAAGGTAATCGATGAGCAGAGTCGCGCTTTCTTTGGTCGTCCGCTTTCTAACATAGTATTTATGGGAATGGGCGAACCACTGATGAACTATAATAATGTATTGAAGGCAATCGACAAGATTACTTCGCCTGAGGGCTTAGGAATGTCTCCTAAACGCATTACGCTATCCACTTCGGGTATCCCCAAATTGATAAAAAAAATGGCTGATGATGAGGTAAAATTCAAATTAGCTGTATCTTTGCACTCGGCTATCAGTAGTGTGCGCACGGGCATTATGCCTTTCAATGAACAATTTCCACTGGAAGAACTACGCGAAGCCTTAGCGTATTGGTATCAAAAAACCAAAAATCGCATCACCTACGAATATGTGGTGTGGAAGGGTATCAACGACCAGAAGAAGGACGTAGAAGCACTGATAAAGTTTTGTAAGTTTGCCCCTTCTAAGGTAAACCTCATTGAGTACAACCCTATTGACGATGGAGCATTTCAACAAGCCGACCCTAAAGCGCTTGAACTTTACCAAACAATGCTTGAAGAGGCAGGCATCACCGTTACCATTCGCCACTCCCGTGGTAAAGACATCGATGCCGCCTGCGGACAATTAGCAAATAAGAAAGTGAATAGTGAAAAGTGAATGGTGGCATAACATTTGCGTCACATTACCTGTTACCTGTTACCTAAAAAAGAATGGAAGTATTTTTAATAAAAGCGGCTCAGCTGATTCTGAGTCTTTCAATTTTAGTAGTCCTACACGAGTTAGGACATTTTATACCTGCTAAACTCTTTAAAACAAGAGTAGAAAAGTTTTTTCTTTTCTTCGATGTGAAGTTTGCCCTTTTTAAGAAGAAGATAGGCGAAACAGTATACGGCATTGGGTGGCTACCGTTGGGTGGCTACGTGAAGATTGCCGGTATGATTGATGAGAGTATGGACAAGGAGCAAATGGCGCAGCCTCCACAGCCGTGGGAGTTCCGTTCTAAACCTGCGTGGCAACGCCTTATCATTATGGTAGGTGGTGTAACGGTAAACCTGCTCTTAGGCTTCATTATCTACGCGATGATACTCTTCACTTGGGGGCAAGACCAGCTCAAACCCGAGGGTATTAAGGAAGGTTTTGCAGTAACCCGCACAATGCGTGCTTATGGGTTCCAGAACGGCGATATTGTAACCGCTATCAATGGTAAACCCTTAGAAAGCGTAGCCGATGTAAGTAAATATATCTTGTTGCGCAATACCAGTGAGCTTACCGTAAAAGGACAAGACGGAACTGTGCGTACTCTATCTCTCCCCGATTCTATTGGGAAGATGCTTTATTTACGAGGAGAAACGACTCCTTTTAGTGTAAAAGTAAAACCCATTATCGATACAGTAATAGTGGGAATGCCTGCTCAGAAAGCAGGTTTACAAAAGGGCGATAAGCTGTTAGGCATCAATGGAGAACCTATTTACTATTTCTCCGATGTAACGCCTGCCCTTGCAATGGCTTCTGAAAACACCCCAGTCACTTTTGCTATTGAGCGCAACGGAAAGCCAATGACTCTCAGCGTCCTGCCCGACAGTAATAAAAAAATAGGTATCAGTGGTATGCAAACCGAAGGAGAGGTACAATTTACCCATAAGACTTACAGTTTAGGAGAAGCCCTCAGTCACGGAATTGCATACGGTTACAATGTGCTACACGACTATGTAGCCCAGTTTAAATTTATCTTTACCAAGAAGGGAGCGAGTGAAGTAGGAGGCTTTGGTTCTATAGGAAAACTCTTCCCATCGTCTTGGAATTGGCTCGCTTTTTGGCATATTACTGCCTTCCTATCTATCGCTTTAGCCTTTATGAATATCTTGCCTATCCCAGCTTTAGACGGGGGACACGTGGTATTCCTCCTCTACGAAATGGTAACGGGTAGAAAACCGAGTGAAAAAGTATTAGAACACGCTCAAATGGTAGGATTTGTAATCCTCATAGCTATCTTGCTATATGCCAATGGTAGCGACCTGTATAGAGCGATATTTAACAAGTAATTAGGTAAGACTTTGCCAAAGTTTCCTGCCCGTGTGGCTCGCACCTTTGGCAAAGTTGAAAAACTTATAGGCTAATGAAACACATCTACTTCATCATATTATTCTTGAGTTTTGGAGCACTGCAAGCGCAGAGCCTTGAGAAAGTACGCGTTGCCTATACTACGGCTTCCGATAGCAAAGAAAACGCTGTAGCTTTTGCAGAACTAATGACTAATACTCCTACTACTGATGTGGTGCTAAATGCTTATAAAGGCGCGAGTAAGATGATATTAGCAAAATTTGGAGGCAATCGTATTGCTCTACTCAAAGAGGGTAAACCGCTGTTAGAAAACGCCCTCAAACAGCAACCTCAAAACGCTGAACTCCACCTGATACGCCTCAGTGTGCAAGAACACTTGCCCAAAGTAGTACCCTATCGCAACGACATCACTGACGATAAGGATTTTATACTCGCACACTACGCTCAGCAAACCCGTGAACTACAAAAGTATATAGCTGGTTTTGTAAAGAAGTCGAAAGTGTTTAACGACGAAGAGAAAAAGAAAATGGGGCTATGAACTATTGCGTTTTAATTCCTACGTATAACAATGCTAAAACCCTCGCTCGTGTGATTGATGGGGTGTTGCGTTATACCTCTCACATTATCATAGTGAATGATGGTGCTACCGATGCTACTCCCGATATACTCACGCATTACCCTCAGCTCACTATTATTCATCTTCCTAAGAACAAAGGCAAAGGCAATGCCCTGCGGATAGGCTTTGAAAAAGCTCGCAATTTAGGCTACGACTACGCTCTTACCATCGACTCCGACGGACAACATTACCCCGAAGATATACCTGTATTTATAGCTGCTATTGAAGCGGAAAGCGAACCTACTCTATTGGTAGGTAGTAGGAATATGACCCAAGACGGGGTGCCTAAGAAAAGTAGTTTCGGACATAAATTTTCTAACTTCTGGTTTCACCTCGAAACGGGCGTCAATCTCCCTGATACGCAATCAGGATATAGGTTATATCCTTTGCAGTACATTCCTAAGAAATATTACACCGAAAAGTTTGAGTTTGAAATAGAGATATTAGTGCGCAGTAGTTGGAATGGGGTACAACTGAAGAATGTACCTATACAAGTGTTGTACGACCCCGAAGAACGAGTTTCGCATTTTCGTCCGTTTAGGGATTTTATGCGTATCAGTGTGCTGAACAGTGTGCTGGTGCTCATTGCGCTTTTCTATATCAAACCGCGTAATTTCTTTAGAGATGCTAAGAAGAAGAGTCTCAAACGTTTTATTAAAGAAGATATATTAGAGAGCGACAGTAGCGATAGTGTGAAGGCAGGTTCGGTAGCATTAGGTGTATTCTTTGGCATTGCGCCTTTTTGGGGATTTCAAACCATACTTACTATTACTTTGGCGGTATTCTTCAATTTGAACAAAACTTTGGCTTTTATTTGCTCGAATGTGAGTATTCCTCCAATGATACCGGTGCTTATTTTCACTTCTCTTAAAATAGGTACTTTTTTTGTGGGGGGCACGATTCTTCCGCAAGGTGACCTCACCACAATGGAATACATCAAAAACAATTTGTTGCAATACTTAGTAGGGAGTTTTACTTTGGCAATTACTGCTTCATTTGTTTTAGGAATGCTCACCTATGGTTTACTAAAAATAAAAAGTAAAAAAGCTTAGATTATTAGACTTCCCTTTTTAATTCTCTCACTACTTCGAGTTCTCTTATTATTTCTTCTGAGGAATCTAACGTTACTAATCGCTGGCGATGTTCTTTAAAATTAGGAATCCCCTTGAAATAATTAGCATAATGCCTGCGCATTTCCAACACTCCTTGTCGTTCACCTTTCCATTCTACCGACCATAACAGATGGTTTTTAGCAGCTTCTACACGATCGGATATAGTAGGGGAGGGGAGAAGCTCTCCCGTTGCAAAATAATGCTTTATTTCATTAAATATCCACGGATAACCAATGGCTGCACGACCTATCATTATACCATCTACACCGTAAGTATTCCGGTATTCTAAGGCTTTTTCAGGACTATCGATATCGCCGTTACCAAAAATAGGAATATGGATACGAGGATTGTTCTTCACTTTGGCAATGTAGCTCCAATCGGAGTGACCTTTGTACATCTGGCTACGGGTACGGGCGTGAATGGTAAGCGCGCTGATACCTACATCTTGCAGACGTTCAGCTACTTCTTCTATATTGATACTTTGCTCGTCCCAGCCTAAACGCGTTTTTACGGTTACAGGTAAATGGGTACTGTTTACGACTGCTTTGGTAAGGCGCACCATCAAATCGATATCTTTCAATACCCCCGCTCCTGCGCCTTTGCTTACAACCTTCTTTACAGGACAACCAAAGTTGATGTCTACTAAATCGGGGTTTACAGTGGCAACGATTTTAGCTGAGAGCGCCATTGCTTCTTCATCACCTCCAAAAATTTGTATGCCTACGGGGCGTTCGTAATCGAAAATATCTAACTTTTGACGGCTTTTAATGGCGTCGCGTATGAGTCCTTCGGAGGAGATAAACTCACTGTAAAGCATATCAGCTCCGTGCATTTTACAGAGGCGACGAAAGGGAGGATCGCTTACATCTTCCATAGGTGCAAGCAATAAAGGGAAATCTCCTAAATCTATGTTTCCTATTTTAGGCAATTTTTTTAATGATTAATTGTTAATGATTAATGGTTAGTGATTAATAATGAAGAAACCTCTTCTTGCCCTCTCTGCGGGGGAAATTAGAGATGCAAAAGCCATACTTCGGGCGAAATCTTGCATATTGTTAAATGAATAAATATCCTATTCCCACCCCTACAAAATATTGAGGTTCTGGTTGCCAAAGGGTACGCCCTCCGCTGAGGTCTATTTGAAAATTAGGTTTTAGGAGGTAGGCAAATCCTGCATTGATATTGTGCTCAGGAGCACGCATTCCATTATAGGAAGCGTAATACTCAACAAAATTCCATAGCTTGTTGTTGGGAGCATAATTGACCTGAGCAGTAACATCTAAATTCTTAAATTGTTCAGAGCTACGAGCACTATAAGCTAATGAAAGCTGGTCGGTAAGAGAGCTTTCGAAAGCTAAACAGACGTCGAAAGTATAAGTCTTGGCGTCTGTTTTGCTGTATTGCCCATAACCGATGAGTCCCACTGAGGGGATATAACGCTGTTCCGATTCGTATAAACGCTGTTTTATGCTGAAAGTAGTACTGCTAAAATCAGGGGTACGGAGGTCGAAATCGGCTTCTAAGCGGATTTCGGTGTTTGTGATGAGTCCGTAGCGTAACATTAGGTTATCACTGCTTTCTTCTTTGCTAAAAACTAAACCATTTTCTATTTGAAACTGACCTTTGGGCAGGGTGTATACCCCTTCACTTTGGTCGGGGCGATCGGTGTTGAGGTTTTCATCGTTTTGAGCAACTGCTAATGAGGTGCAGCATAAGGCTATCGTAGCCAATAGTAAATTGAGTTTATTCATCTATCTTTTCGTATAAAAAGTTATTAAAAGGAAAGCGAGTGATGTGTATCTCCTTTACCTTTTCGTACACCACCTCACGGAATTCTTCGAGATTGTTTTTATTGAGTGCCGAAATGAAGAGTACATCGCGCCCCATTCGTTGCATCCAAGTTTGTTTCCATTCATCAAGAGTGAAGTGTTTTTTAGTGCGCTCGGTAGCCAAATCGTCTTCGGCTATTTCTTCATTGGTATATGCATCAATCTTATTGAATACCATAATGGTGGGCTTATCGGCGCTGTGAATTTCGGCTAATATTTGGTTTACTGATTGGATATGCTCCTCGAAGTTGGGGTGTGAAATATCGACTACGTGCAAGAGCAAATCGGCTTCACGTACCTCGTCGAGGGTACTTTTAAACGACTCGATGAGCTGGGTAGGCAGTTTGCGAATGAACCCTACGGTATCGCTGAGCAAGAATGGTAGGTTTTCAATCACAACCTTGCGCACGGTGGTATCGAGGGTGGCAAATAGCTTGTTTTCGGCAAAGACTTCGCTTTTGCTTATCACGTTCATTAGGGTAGATTTGCCTACATTGGTATAGCCGATGAGCGCTACACGCACTAATGCTCCGCGATTACTGCGTTGAGTTGCCATTTGCTTATCGATAGCGGTGAGTTTCTTTTTGAGCAGGGCAATACGGTCGCGCACGATACGGCGGTCGGTTTCGATTTCGGTTTCACCAGGACCACGCATACCGATACCGCCTCGCTGACGTTCGAGGTGCGTCCATAATCCCGTAAGGCGCGGTAAGAGGTATTCGTATTGTGCCAATTCGACTTGTGTGCGTGAATAGCTGGTTTGTGCACGCTGAGCAAAGATGTCGAGAATGAGCCCTGTGCGGTCTAATATCTTTGCTTTGAGAATACGCTCGATATTCTTCTGTTGAGCAGGGGTGAGTTCATCGTCGAAGATGACAGTACCTACCTCATTTTCTTCAACAAATTGCTGTACTTCCTCCATCTTACCGGTGCCGATGAAGGTCTTAGGGTTAGGCACATCAAGCTTTTGGGTGAAGCGTTTGAGCACTTCACCCCCAGCTGTGTAAGTAAGAAATTCGAGTTCGTCTAAATATTCCTTAGATTTTTCTTCGGTTTGTGTTTGATTGATAATCCCTACAAGTACTACTTTCTCGTAGGTAAGATTGATTTGTTCTAACATTCGTTAATCCCATTTGTGGCGAGTGGAAATGGCGTGTTTGCCACTTCCGGTAAAGAACAAAGCTAAAGCACCGAAAAGGAATAGTCCAGGGAGTTCAGGAGCCCAACCACCGTGAGCCGTAACTGCGGTAATTTGACCTCCATACGCCAAAAAGAGCGTACTAATTCCGCCGAGTACCATTATAAGAGCAGCTAAACGGGTTCGGAAGCCTAATACAATCATTATAGGAGCGATGATTTCGCTAAGATATACCCCATAGGCAATGAAGGTGGGAAGACCTTTGGCTACTAAGGTACTTTGAATATATCCAAAGGCATCGGCGTGTAATAATTTGTTGATGCCGTGAGGAAGCATAAGCAAGCCTATGGTGAGGCGGAGGACGAGGAGTCCAAAATCTTTGTTTTTCATTTTATAAAAGGGTTTTTAAGTTTACGGGGGCAAAGATAGGGAATAATTAGCAAATTAGCAAGTTGTAGCACGACAAGCAGAGAAAATTATCAAATTAGCAGATTAGAAAATGAGATAAATGCTAATAATACCGGGAATGCCAATAATACCAGAAATGCCAGTAATCAACTTTGCCAAAGTTTCAAACTTTGGCAAAGTGTGTGCCGCTAAAAGTGACACATCGGAGCTATCGGAAGGAAACGGAAAAGTTCGGAAGAGGGAATTGAGGTAAAAGGTAAAAGATGAGCTGTAATTTGGGTGGGGTTAGCTTATAGAGAGCTTAT
>NZ_KB291174.1:0-12381 GCF_000318255.2 Capnocytophaga sp. oral taxon 380 str. F0488 | reverse complement strand
ATCTTGGACGATTGGTATAGAAAGGGTGTGTAAATGATTGATTAATAATATAATACAACAGTGTAAAAAATGTTAAAAAAGAGGTTTCGAGGCGAAAGAAAAGGGAAGAGGTGATAGGCCTTAGGTCATAGGCAATAGGGGGAGTGTGACGGAAAATTAAAAGAAACCTCCCCCTTACACATACCCAGCTTTCGCTGGCTTCCTCGGAGAGGGGGAATGTGGAGACGGAAAAAGGAAGAAATGACGAGTGACAAATGAGGAGAATGACAAGGGTAATGGGATAAATATTCTTAGAATATTAGCTCATTTCAATAAATTGTTGTATTTTTGCACCCTAAAAACAACAACTTAAAGAGAATTCTGCAAATAAATATGAAAAATAAAATCTTTACTTTTGTATTTTCTTTATTAATCATCACGACAACTCTCACTGCCCAAGAACTGCTACCGCTTCCTTTGCGTCAGAAAGAGGAGCTCAAAGCGCGTTCGTGGGTACGCGAAACGCCTTTTGAGCAAGTAACAGTAAAAGAGATAGGCAATCGCATCAGTGCGCTGAGTGTAAACCCTAAAAACAGCAGTGAGTTTATAGTTGCTCCAGAAAACGGAGGCGTATGGCTTACCCAAAATGGCGGGGAAACCTACCAAGAACTATGCTCAACCCTCCCTACACAAAGTATCACAGCACTGACGGTAGATTGGCAATCGGGGACTTTGGCGGTTGCGACCCCTTATGGCGTTTTTATCTCTACCGATAAAGGCAAAACAACTGACTTTAAGGGATTGGGAGGAATGCAACGCATTAGTAGTTTGTATATTAACCCTACTAACCCCCAAGAACTTGTGGCAGGAGTACTGGGTAACCCTTATAAAGCCGATGAAAAACGCGGTATTTTCAAAACTACTGATGGCGGAAAAACGTGGCAACAAAAACTATTTGTAAGCACTCGTGCGGGTATTACGCAAATTACTGCTTCGCCCGATGGGGCAATGCTTTTGGCTGTATCGTGGGAAGTGAATAACAGTCAGTGGGACAGTGCTCCTTATGGCAGTAATAGTGCTATTTACAAGAGCGCTGATAAAGGCAATACGTGGACGAAAATCACGGTAAATAACGGATTTCTCAAAGGGAATAACATTGGTAAGATAGGTGTGAGCTGTTTTAACAGTCAGACTTATTATGCGATAGTAGATAATCGCGATGCCAAAAAGAAAGAGAATATTAACACTGTACAGAAAGTAGTGCGCATTCATCTCTCCGCTCAAGATTTTGATGTGATGAGCAAAGCCGATTTCCTCGCGTTAGATAACAACCGTTTAAATGTGTTTTTGCACAATATAGGTCAGGACGAGAAATATACAGCTCAGAATCTCAAAGATATGATAGCTGCAGAGGTAACCTCTCCTGCTAAACTACTGAGTTATTTGGGTGTAAGTACCCAAGAGGTTATAGGTGCGGAAGTGTACGTAACCGAAGATGGAGGTAATTCTTGGCAAAAGGCGAATGCTCAGCCTCTGAATGATGTGTATTACCAAAATGGAGAACGTTTTGGGGGCATCGGCGTAGACCTTAGTAATAAAAAACACTTATTTATAGGAGGGTATCCCTTATTGGAATCTACCGATGGAGGCAGGACGTGGAAAAGCAAGCAACCGATTTCGTTGGACAATAGCTATGAACAACTTTACTTACAACAGGGTACCCTATTTTGTACAACTCGTAGTGGATTACAGGTATCTTACGACAATGGAAAAAGTTTTGCTTTTAAGAATGTGCCACAAGCAATGGCTTTTACCCAGCTGAGTTACGACAAAGCTAACAAAACACCTTACTATGTCAGTGACCAAGTGGTATTGGCACAAAATAACAGTCATTGGAATACGTTCAGAAAAGCTATTCATTCGCTATCGTTTGGCAATGATAGCTATGCCGCAGAACCTTATGGCAAGTTCTTTACTTTTTTGCCTGATAGAGACCAGCTTTTTCCGTTAGGAAGTGCTTATTACGGTGAAAACAAGGAACCGTTGCGTTTTGGCAAGAATGCACCACTACTTATTTCGCCACAAAACAAAGATATTATTTACATAGGAAGCGATAAATTGCACATTTCTATGGACAAAGGTAGGAATTGGCGGACTATTTCGGACGATGTAACCAATGGTAACAAGCAGGGCAACAAGGCATATGGTACAATTTCGGCTATAGCTGAATCGCCTTTTATGTTTGGTTTGCTTTATACGGGTAGTGACGATGGTATGATTTACACCAGCGATAACGGAGGGGTATCGTGGAAACAGATATACAACGCCTTCCCTCGTCCGCTAAAAGTGAACAACCTTATTGCCTCTAAACACCAGCGTAACCGCGTATTGGCAACCCTTATTAGTACTGATGATTCCAATATCGACCCTATTATTTTTATGAGTAATGACAATGGCAAGAGTTGGACAGATATTCATTCTAACCTACCCGATAGTAAAGTGAATGTACTCAAAGAAGACCCTAAAAACAGTCAGATTCTTTATGCAGGAACTGATAATGGGGTGTATATTTCGTTTAACTTAGGTGAAAGTTGGCAACCATTCAGCAAAGGATTGCCCGAAACAGGCGTTTACGATATTTATATAGACGAAACAAATGGCGAAATGACAGTTGCGACATTGGGACGAGGTATTTTTCGCACCTCGGTGAAGATGATGCAAGAGCTAAGAGTGGCGATTACCTCGCAAGATTTTTATCCACTTGAAACGCCTATTACGCTTCCTTATTCTGCGAATTGGGGAAATACCAATAACGAATGGGAAGAACCAGTGAAGCCTAATGTGTATTTCTATGCTTTTGCTTCAAAGGAAAATTTATCAATACCTATAAAAGTGATGAAAGGACGTGTTACCTTGCAAACATTTACTTATAAGACAAATGTTGGGTTTAATTATATACCTTATGACTTGACGATGTCTTATGCGGGTAAGACAGCCTATGAGAAGAGTCTTCAAAAGATATTTTTACCTATTGCTACTGATGGTAAAGTATATCTACCCAAAGGACGCTACACTATTATATTTACGCTTCCTGACGGCTTTGAAGAAGAAAGAACACTTGATATATATTAGAAGAAAAGAATTTTATAAGGGGTTTAACAAAAAAGCACAGACGACTTGAGTTTATCAAGAAATCTGTGCTTTGCTTATATAAGAATATGCCATTAAAAAGCTTCTATTCTGTAACTATAGCTGTAAGGCTGATACAGATACAGTAAGTATTGTTCCATTGGTAAGTTGCCCCAGCTGTTGTCACCTCCCAAACCTAATTGTTGCAAGTCGATGTCTAAGTGAGTATACTTATCAGGGGTGAGTTCACCTGCGTGTGTTTGTCCTTTTTCTATACCAGGGAATAACTGTGCAGGACTATAAGGCAGGGCATTTATATTTAGTAAAGAACCTGTGCTATAAATGCCAATGTTTACTCCTTTTTTCTTACTGAGCTTTGCCCAACGCACATCAGTTTTATTACCATTCTCTTGCGGACGCACATAAGGGTAATACTGGTTAGCAATAGCACCTTCGTACAAGCCTACCATAGCCGATGTTTTCCTATCCCAATAACTTTCCCAAGGACCTCTACCATACCACTGAATGCGCTGAAAAGGCAGTAGTGTAAGATGATTGCCTATCTTAAAAGTAAGCGTTTTGTCGTTCTTTAGCGGTTTGAAGTGATTGCTCACCGTTACGGAAGGCTTGCCATCAAAAAGCAACTCTTGAGTGTAATTAATTGTACCTTCTACCAATCGCTTGTGTAGGGTTATCTTCACTTGACCGGAGTTGAGTTTTTCTACCGATATACGGACACTATCAGCTTTTTTATCTGCCTCTTGAAGCTGTTGCAGTTTTTTAGGTAAACCTGCCCCAAAGTCGTTATCAGTGCCAGCCCGCCATAAATTTACCTCTAAGCCTTCGGGAGCAAAGAGCTCTTCATTCTTCACTTGAAACGATACCCATTTGCCTGTTTGTTTATCTATTTTGGCTGTATAGTGCTTATTATGCAATAGAATATGACTGGCTGTTTCTTCTACCTGTAAAGGTGTTGTATCAACAAAAGATTTTTGAGGAGTGTAGGAGGTGAGAGGAAACTCGGCAAAAGCGAGTTCTGTACCTTTCTTTAAAAGGCCTTCGTCTTGTTTGAGACGGGCGGTACATTGCAAGATATATTCTGCTTTATCGTCTGTTTTAAGAGGAGGTAGTAAAAAAGTAGCCTCGCTTTGTGGTAATATTATTAAGTTGGTAATATTACCACTTTGAACAGGTACACCTTCTTTGAGCAGTTGCCAATGTATTTCGTAGTTTAATAAATCTTTAAAGAAATGCTTGTTGCGCAATATCAGTTGGTTATTTTGATATTGAAAGCCTATTTCTTGTTGCACTTTGCGTACTTCATAGGCGTGAGGATGCCAACTTCTGTCGGAAGCTATTACTCCATTGATAAGAAAATTATTATCGCTGGGAGTATTTTTATCACCGTAATCACCCCCGTAGCTTACTATTTTCTTGCCATTAGGTAAGGTTTTATAAAGCCCTTGATCGATGAAATCCCAAATAAAACCACCTTGTAGTTTAGGATAATGCTCATACACGTCCCAATATTCTTGAAAGTTACCTACACTGTTACCCATTGCGTGAGCGTATTCACATTGCAAGAAGGGTTTAGTATGATTGCTGAGCGCATAGTCGATAAGGAAAGGAATACGACGGTACATACGCGACTCAATATCCGTATTCCAATCGTAGTGAGCTAGTTCATAGTGAATAGGGCGTGAGGGGTCTAAGCCTTTTATGTGTTGATAGCCTTTGTAGAAGTTCCAACCGTTACCAGACTCGTTGCCCATACTCCAAAACAGAACCGATGGGTGGTTTTTATCGCGCTTTACCATACGTTCCAAACGTAGTAAATGAGCATATTCCCACACGGGGTCATTGCCGATAGTCTTATCCATTTCATAATGCATACCGTGGCTTTCTATATTAGCCTCGTCCATTACGTAAAGACCATATTTATCGCAAAGGTCATAGAAATAAGGGTCGTTAGGGTAATGAGAGGTACGTACCGCATTAAAGTTGAGAGCTTTCATCTGCTTTACATCGTTCTCCATCTGTTCTTGACTCACTACCTGTCCCGTATACGGGTCGGTTTCGTGGCGGTTTACCCCTTTGAAGAGTACGCGTTTGCCGTTTACCAAAATGTTAGCACCTTCTATCTCAATCGTTCTAAAGCCTATGGGACGACTTACTACTTCTTTCACCTTTCCCTCAGCGTCGTACAGCACCATTTGTAAACGGTACAGATAAGGCGTTTCGGCACTCCACGCTCTCACTTGTGGCAATTGTGCTTCGAATTGCAATTCAGTTTTACCAAAGGCTTTTTTGAGTCCGATAGTTGCTTTTTGCTCTTGGTAGAGTAGTTGTTCTTTGTCGAACAGACTCACTTCCACTTGGTATTTGGAGACATCGCTTGGAGTTTCGTTCCACACTTCCACCGAAGTGGTGAGTTTGCCATTGGTGTAGTTTTTATCTAAACCAGCGCTGATACTAAGGTCGTATAAATGCACTTTAGGTCGCATATAGAGGTAGCAATCACGAGAAATTCCCGAAAAGCGCCACATATCTTGGCATTCGAGGTAGCTTGCGTCCGTCCATCGACGTACTTCCATTGCAATAAGGTTTTTGCCCTTAGTGATATAAGGTGTAATGTCAAATTCCGAAGCCAACTTGCTGTCTTTACCCATACCCACAAACTTACCGTTTATATACAGTTTAAATGCCGATTTCACTGCTCCTAAATGTAGGTATACCTTTTCTCCTCGCCAAGAAGAGGGCAAATCGAAAGTTTTGCGATACAGACCAGCATTTTGTTGGAGACTATCAGGAATATCGGGAGGAGTAGGGTTCTTTTGATTGAATTCGTAAGAAGCGTTCACGTAAATTGGAACGCCATATCCCTGTACTTCCCAATTAGAAGGTACAGGAATTTTCTTCCACTGACTTTCGTTAAAATTGGTTTTGTAGAAGTCTTTTGGCAACTGACGATAGTCTTCTTTCCAAAGGAATGACCACAAGCCATTGAGATTTAGGAAACGTTCTGATTGCTTTATGGTACCATTTTTTGCTTTAGCTATATTCTCAAACGGAAAGTAGGAGGCACGCATTGACATTCGATTGATTTCTTGCAATGCTGGATTTTCGAAAATGGAATCCAAGTGTTGTGCATAAGAGACTATGGTTAGAAAAAATGATATGATAATGTATAGGTAGTTTTTCATATAAATAATATGTTACAAATTTTGGCAAAGTGGAATCGTTATAAAATTCATTTCACAGGAAACTCTTTATTGAAAAATACCCTCTCAGCCAAATCGTCTTGCTTGTCTCGAATTTCTTTTAAAAGTAAAGCTTCTAACTGTTTAGCGATTTTCAGATATTCTTTTTTGCCATAGACGTTGTTGAGTTCTTTAGGATCGGTTTTGAGGTCAAATAGCTCCCAAGTATTTACGCGTTTGTAGTAACGAATGAGTTTATAACGATCAGTGCGAACACCAAAATGAGGTGATACTGCGTGTTCTCCGTTTTCGTAGTAGTGATAGAATATTTGATTGCGTATAGGTTTGGCTTTTTTAGCAAACAGCGGTAAGAACGATTTGCCTTGTATGTCAGCAGGGATAGGCAAGCCGGCTAATTCTAAGAAAGTAGGCGCCAAGTCGATGTTCAGCACAAAATCATCGTTGGTTGTGCCTTTAGGAAAAAGTTTAGGGTAAGAGACAATCATTGGGGTACGGAAAGATTCTTCGTACATCCAACGTTTGTCAAACCAACCGTGCTCGCCCATATAAAAACCTTGGTCGGACATATAGATAATCACAGTATTGTCTTTCAATTTGTGCTTTTCTAAGTAATCGAGCATACGCTGAATGTTCTTATCCATCGATCTTACGGTAGATAGATAATCACGCATATAGCGTTGAAACTTCCATTGTGCTAATTCTTTACCACTGAGATTGGCGTTGAAATACTGTTGACGTATAGGGTTATAAAAATCGTTGTAATGTGCTAATTGAATAGTGGTCATACGAGAGAAGTTTGCATCTTGCACTTCTTCTTTTTCATCTTTGAACATCTTCAAATCGTAACCCATCATCATATCCTTACCAATGGACATTTCTTGCAAACTTGCGGGCTTGCGAGTTGCATAATCGTCAAAGAAAGTATCGGGCAATGGGAAGTTTACCTGTTCATAAGCTCCTAATTCAGGTAAATCGGGCATCCAAGTACGATGCACCGCTTTATGCCCCACAACCAAACAGAAAGGTTTATTAGGGTCACGACGATCGAGCCATTTTTCGGCTTCATTTTCAATGATATTGCTTACATAACCTTGCTCGTTTACACGTTTTTTACCTTCAATGATAAAGTCGGGGTTAAAATAACGACCTTGGTCTACTAAGATTTTGAAGAAGTCAAAGCCCTTGGGGTCATCGCCTAAGTGGTATTTTCCCACCCAAGCGGTTTGGTAGCCTCCTTGTTGCAAGAGATTCACAAACTGTTGTTGTGAAGAATTATAGTGTGATGTCTCATTGTCCATAAAGCCATTCTTATGGCTATACTTACCCGTGAGAATACAAGCCCTACTAGGACCACAAATAGAGTTGGTAACAAAAGCTTTGTTGAACCTTACCCCCTCATTAGCAAGTTTATCAATTGCAGGAGTTGCATTAGTAGCTCCATTGTTATAAGCCCCAATCGTTTGATACGAATGGTCGTCTGAAACAATAAGTATAATGTTAGGTTTGCTTTGTGCAAAAACTGTTGTGGCATATAAAAGCCCAAAGAAGAATACGAATTTTTTCATAAATGAATTGGTGTTAAAATGAACCACAAAAGTACAGCAACTTTTTTTAAGTACCAAATTAATTAAGAAAAAATATTTAATTATGACTATTTTATAAAAAGAAGTTAGCAATAGCATTCTAAATATAAAAAAAGCTCTCTAATTTCTTAGAGAGCCTTTTTCACAATGCATATAAATACTACTACTAACTCCAAAAATGAAGAAAATTTTTCAGTTTTAGAATCTCTATTACTGTTCTCAGTAATAAAGTTTTTTTACATAAGATTTTGTTTTAAGTTTGATAGTTTTAATGAAAATGTTTTTTCTAATTCTTGTTTTAACAATGTTTCTTTTAGCAATCTTCTGTTTACTATATTGAAAACTCTGTGCCAAAAAAACATTCCTTTATATTACATTTTGTAAATTACTGATTATAAGGAAGTATTTTTTGATAATAAAAAAGTAATTATTTTTTGTAACCTTCTTTTAATTTGTGTAATTATACGTTTATGATGTGTATTTACACACTGTATTATAGTGCTACACTTTTACCTTAGTTAAAAACTCTTGTGTATTAGGCCCTTCGTGGAAAAGCAAATCTAAAATAGATAAGTTAGGAATAAAACCATATTTATCTGAGAATATTTGGTGGTAAGGGGGCATTGTTACAGAGTATTTTTTTTTAGCACTACTCAAAAAACGATAGTCTTTCACTCCTTGTGGCTCGGCTTCATACGTTTTTGTCTTGTCAAAGTTAATATGTACTAACAAACAGGCTAAAACAGTTTCAATTGTGTCGATATTTACATCGAGTAAGTAAGTATATTGCTTTTCAAAAATACGAACCAAATCGTCTTCATAATACTCAAAATAAGGAGATGTACGATAGGCTGTCTCTAAACTTTTCCAGTGCAGACGTTGCCATAGGAAATTATTCTCTACTTTCACATCTTTGAACAACTGTCGTCCAGTTTCACCTCCTACGTGCTTAATAGGTAAGTTTAGGGATTGCTTGCCATTGGCACCGTAAATATATGTGCGATTGCGCAAGGTTTGTTTCTGATAGTTGTCAGAGACTTCTAAAACGCAAGGTTTGTTCAACATCAAGTGAAATTGAGCAATAGAAGGAAAATAAGTAGGGTGTAATAATACTTGTTCAACCATATTATTCTTTTACTTTTTTCTTTTTAACCAAACTATATACCAACCACAAACCAAGTAACCCAAATACAATATATCGGTAGGACACAGGTTCACCTTCACCATTTACGGTAGTGAACAAACGTTGCCAACGTATTTTCTTAAATCCTGAGGCATTCTTGTCTAAACTCATCCAAATGAGTACGGGTTTACCAAGTACGTGATCTTCAGGTACAAAACCCCAAAAACGACTGTCTTCAGAATTGTGACGGTTATCTCCCATCATCCAGTAGTAATCTTGTTGGAAGGTATAAGAGGAAGCTTTCTGCCCATTGATGTAAATATCATCACCCTTTGTTTCTAATTTATTGTGTTCATATTCACTAATAATGCGTTTATACAAAGGCAAATTCTCTTTAGTAAGTATTACGTTTTTTCCTTTAGCAGGAATGGTAATAGGTCCGTAATTATCCTCATTCCAAGCAAAAGTAGGACTGTGAGGGAAGATTGCAGGATTGTAGACCCCAGCCTTATTTACATTGCGAGTAACTGACACAATACTTGTATTAGCTTCCAAAGCCTTAGCTACATCATCTGTAAGGGAAGTAAAAATATAAGTGTCGTTGTTGATGGGATAAGCGGGATCGGTAACACCGTACTGTTGGTACATCACTACTCTAAACTCATCGGGATGACTGAATAAATTGGGTTGTGTAACCACTATATAAGAAGTTTGTAACTTGGCACGTACAGGATAGATTTCTTTTTTGCCATTTATCCATACATCGCCGTTTTTGATTTCTAATACATCGTTAGGGATAGCTACTGTGCGTTTTACATAGTTAGACTTCTTATCTATGGGCTTATCTACGTGAATGCCCGAATTGTCTCGGAAGTACCTTACTGTATCGGTAGGCCAGTTGAATACCGTAATATCATTGCGCTGTACTTTCTGCAAAGCAGGTAAACGCAAATAAGGTAACTGAGGCGTTTTGATATACGATCTTGTGCCTATTATAGGAATTGAATCGTGTACCATAGGTAATGATAGTGGAGTCATAGGTACACGCACTCCGTAGTGAAACTTACTTACAAAAAGAAAATCGCCTACCAAGAGGGTTTTTTCTAAAGAGGAAGTAGGTATCATATAAGGCTGTATAAAGTAGGTGTGAATAGCTGAAGCTGCTACTACCGCAAAGATAGTAGCACTCACCCAAGAGGAAACATTCTTTTTGATGGCTTCTACATCTTTACCTACGTAGTGTGTAGAAGGTAAATAGGTTATGTAGGCAGCAAAAAGTCCCAAAGTAATTATTGATAGCAAGGTGTAACGCTTCTTGCGATAGTTAAATACGTGTAACCATTCGTAAGTCATCACAATTACCATAATATTACCTATTACAGGCAAATATAGCAGGAATACCCACCACCAAGGGCGAGAGATGATACGTAAGAAAATAACGGTATTGTAGAAGGGAACAAAGGCTTGCCACGCTTTGTAACCTGCTTTTTCATATCCTTTCCAAAAGAATAGCCCATTGATGAGCTGTGCAATGATTAAAATATATAAATATATCATAATGATGAATGATTAACGTTTAAAGGTTCATTACTTTTTGTTCTCTTAACTGTTTTAAGAATGTTGCCACACCGTCTTTCGAGTGGTGAAGCGTTATGTATTTGGCTACAGCTTTTACTTCGTCGCGAGCATTAGCAACTGCTACGCCACAACCTACGCCTTTGAGCATCTCCAAATCGTTATAGTTATCGCCAAAAGCTATTGCTTCGCTCAAAGGTAAGTGATATATCTCGTCTGATACTATTTTCACTCCTGTGAGTTTAGAAATACTGATATCTGATAGTTCTATATAAGTTTCTCTCCCGCGATAGATTTGCATTACCTCTGTATATCTCTCGTTTAGTAGCTTGAACATTCGCTCTATAAGAGTTTCTTCTCCCATCAGCATTAGCTTGTGAGCGCCGTGTCCTGCTTGTTTCCACTCAGAGAGTACTTCGCGATTAGGTCGCACGGTAGGAGTTACTTTGGTAATTGTTTCTTCACGTTGTGCCCATTCATCGTTAGCGGGTACATACCACTCGTCGTTATAATAAAAGCTAATGTGTATCTGAGCATTGAACTCTTGTTCGTTGAGAGCGACTACTTCTTCGAGAATAGAGTAGGGGATAGTAGTAGAGTGTAGCACCTTTTCGTCATTGAGCACTAATCCGCCATTATAAGCGATAAGTGGTAATCCTGTGATGCCTAAGTCTTTTTGTATGTGGTACATTTGCTCAGGCATACGTGAAGATACTAAAATGAAAGGTATTTTGTCTTTCAGTTGTTTTACTTCGTGAATGGTGTTCTGCGTAAGGGTTCGCGAACCACTTAATAGAGTGCCATCGATATCAGAAAAGATAATTTTATACATTCTTTTAGTTAAGAGTCCTATGTTAAAAATTATGAGTTATTAAAGTGCAAAGATAATGCCTTTTTTTTAGATAAGTAGTTTTTTGATTAAAAAATACGCTTAATGAAGATTGAGTACATCGTTCATCGTAAATACTCCTTGCTTACCTACAATCCATTCGGCTGCCATAACGGCACCGAGAGCAAAGCCTTTGCGATTGTGAGCGGTATGTTTGATTTCTATGATGTCTACCTCACTGGTATAGGTGATGATATGAGTGCCTGGGACACTATCTATGCGCTTGGCTACGATAGGGATTTCGTTCTCGGTAGCTGTGTTTAAATGCCAACCTGTTTTATCAGTTTCAGCGATAATACTTTCTGCCAAAGTAATCGCAGTACCGCTGGGGGCATCGAGCTTTTGAGTGTGGTGAATTTCTTCGATAGCTACCTCATAGTCTTTGAGTTTAGCCATCAGTTTGGCTAAGGTTTTGTTCAGTGCGAAAAATACATTTACCCCTATACTGAAATTAGAGGCGTAGAGAAAAGCGGTTTGGTGCTTTTGGCACAAAACTACTGCCTCGTTGTATTGGGCTAACCAACCGGTAGTACCTGCAATCACGGGGACTTTGTGTGTGAGACAGTTGCTAATATTAGCAAAGGCACTGCTGGGGGTGCTGAATTCTATAGCCACATCGGCTATTGTAATGTCGTAAGAAGTTTCGGCATTATCTATTTTTAACACGATTTCGTGTCCGTGAGCGATGGCTATTTGTTCAATGGTTTTACCCATTTTGCCATATCCGAGTAAAGCTATTTTCATAATTGACTATTATAAATTAAATATTTTATTTCTTCTGTTAAAACACGCAAAGTCGTAGCACGACAAGCGGATAAAAAATGAACGAACGAGTAACGAATGACGAGTGACGAACAAAAGACGGTGCGAGCCACACGGGCA
>NZ_KB291173.1:0-2564 GCF_000318255.2 Capnocytophaga sp. oral taxon 380 str. F0488 | reverse complement strand
TTCACTCTGCAAGCTCAGCAGTACCCTGTGGACGTGCAAGTGTTTGTCACTCCGCCCTATCCACAGAGTCTGAGGGGGTATGCCGACACCTTTGAACAGAAGATACAAGCACACTTTCTGCTTAAAGACCTCTCTACCGGCGGACGCCCCTTTGTGCTCCGGTTCTCGTTAGAGGACTTCCAAGGACAAGTCATTGCCCAAACTCCCGATTATATTACCCCCTATTTGGTAAACCTATCTCCAGGCGTACGACGCACACTTACCAATATAGATTTTAAAACCCTACTGCGCTACGAGAATCTCTACGGTATTAATGAGGCGACTTACAACGGACTACTTCCTGAGGGTACTTATTTTATTGGCTTGTCGCTTTACGACGTAGCTACTGGACGCCCTGTGTCCAACAAAGGACGCGCGATGATACAAGTGCGCCGCTACTCACCCCCTGTGCTTACGATGCCCCAAAAAGGCGAAGTGCTTACTAAAAAGAACGCTTTTCAGCATATTGTTTTCCAATGGATGCCCCGCGATGTAGCCCCCTTTATGCAGTACGAGTTCACCCTCAAAGAAGTATGGGACTTGGCATTGGTGCCAGAAGAGGCGTTTATGACGGGACGATTGGTGTACCAAACTAAAACCTTTTCACCAGCTTTGGCATACACTAATATGATGCCAATCCTATTGGAAAACAAGCGCTACGTATGGCAGGTACGAGCTTTTACAAATAACCCCAATAACCCTAACGAACAGTCGTACTTTAAAAACAACGGCAACTCCGAGACTTTTTACTTTGATTTAGTCTCTCATTGTGAAGCGCCGAAGTTCCTCACAGCGATAACTGAAAGCACCTCGGCACAACTGCGATGGAGTGCTCAGGCGATGATGCCTAATCAAGAGTACCCGTACAAGGTGATGTACCGCGAGAAGGGCAAGACGTGGAAATCACAAAAAGTGAGTATGCCCTATGCCAAGCTCACGAACCTCAAACGGGGACGTACTTACATCTACAAAGTAGGCGTAGCCTGTGGCTTAGAAACAGCTTATAGTAGCTCGGTATTTGGAGAAGAGAGCTATATGTATAGCACCGAACAGGAGTTTACCACCACCGATCAGATAGACGAAAAGAGCCAAGTGCAATGTGGGGTAAAACCCGAAATACGCATCAAGAACACTAACCCACTACAGGACAACCTGTATCCTAACACCACCTTTACAGCAGGCGATTTCCCGGTAACGGTGCTCAACGCTACGGGTAGCAATGGCGTATACTCAGGTGAAGGCTATGTGAAAGTACCTTATCTGCAAGACACTAAGATAAAGGTAGTGTTCAACGGTATCAAGCTCAATACCGAACGCCAACTCATAGACGGAAAACTCGTAACCACTTATGATGAGACCGAGAGAAATGTACAGTTTATACAAGAAGGTATAGGTGAAGTCTTTGGAGATAAAGGCAAGAAAGACCAAAAGATGCCTTTTGAGGTATCGGAAGTACAAGTAGACACTCTTGGACGCATTATTGTCATAGGTAAGGTAGACCCTAAGACCGGTATAGCACCCAAAGTAACGTTACCTAAGGGCAGAGACTATGTAATTACCGATAGTAAAGGAAAAGTCTATCAGTTAGATGAGAGTGGCAAAGTAACTGCTGAAGGAACAAGAGAGGAAGGCACTCAGTTAGCCCAACAAGCTGGAAAAGGAGAAAGTAAAAACCCTCCTGTTAACAACAAACATTTTAAGGTAGAATGGCTCTTCAACGATGAGTTAGCAAACGACACCAATGGTGAAATACCTTATAAAGCACTTGTAAAGGGCAAAACCTCAAGCTTTGAACTGCGCATACAACCCGCCGATACTACCAAATACGATTTCTTCTTCCATACAGAAAATGGTGTAAAAGTAGAGGCTGAAAGCAAAGGTGAAGGACTATACAAAATCACCCGTAAGGGAGCTTTCGACTTTGCGCAGGAAGAATTATGGGTCGTTGCCAAAGAAAAGAAAGACAAAAAAGGCAAAAAAGAAGAACTCATTGGCAAATGTATTTTAGTACACCTCTCGCCTAAAGAAGTAAATGTAGCTTTAGTACCTACTCAAAGCGGACAAAACCTTCAAGCGGCAATCGCTCAAGTACAGCAGATTTATGAAAAAGTAGGGGTAACACTACACATCACTACTGAAAAACCTTTTGATATTAGCGACCAACTCAAAAACGGCACTTTGCCCACAGAAAACGAGTTTGGTGACCTTTCTACCTATAGTCCTGAACAAAACGCAGTCATCGCTAAATTTACAACCAACAGAAAGCCAAAAGAGAACACTTATTACATCTTTTTGGTAAACGACGGCACAGGCGATCACGGCTATATGCGATTAGGCGGGCAATACGGCTTTGTTTACAGCACCAATGCACGAACCATAGCCCACGAACTGGGGCACGGCATTTTTAAACTCGAACACCCTTTCAAAGGTAAAAATGCCGACAAAGGCAAAACTACCGCCCTAATGGATTACAATGAGGGGCAAGACTTCTTCTACCGCGACTGGAAGCAAATCAACGACCCTAA
>NZ_KB291172.1:0-4038 GCF_000318255.2 Capnocytophaga sp. oral taxon 380 str. F0488 | reverse complement strand
GCAAATTTGGAAATGAGAAAATGGGGTGGTGTGGAGTCTTAGGGAATAGGCACTAGGGGGGGGAGTATGATGGAAAAGGGAAGAAATAACGAATGATGAATGACGAGAAATGTGACGCAAAAGCAATCACGATATTGTAAATTAGAGATAATTACTCTTTTTAATCCTTAGATTCGCTTTACTATCTTTGCTGTTAGAAAAAAAATATCTACCTTTGCCAAAAATATTTAGAGCTACGCAGGCGGAAATTGTAAGATTTCAAACAGAAGTAAGTGCGTTAGACTTCCCTTTACTTACAACTATTAAGAAGAAAGTTGTAATAACACGAGTGTAAGAACAAATAAGAATTGACAAATAGAAAAGAATCGGTTGGACTCTTTTCAGTTTTAACTTTTAACTAAAACAATATGGAATTAAACAAACTAATTGACCACACGCTTCTAAAAGCAACGGCTACCATTGCCGATATTGAAACCCTTTGCAAAGAAGCAGTGGAGTACGATTTTTATTCGGTATGTGTGAATAGCTGTTATGTAGCAACAGCTAAGAATTTTTTAGCAGGCACTGATATCAAGGTGTGTAGCGTGGTAGGCTTTCCCTTAGGAGCAATGTCGGCTAAAGCAAAATACTTTGAGACGGGTGAAGCTCTCTCCGATGGCGCCGACGAGATTGATATGGTGCTAAACGTAGGCTTGTTAAAATCTGGTGAAGTGAACAAAGCGTTGGACGAAATTATATCACTGAAACGCTGTGTAGGTGAGAATAGAGTGCTAAAAGTAATCCTCGAAACCTGCTACCTCACTGACGAAGAAAAACGCTTGGCTTGCCGTATGGCTCTTGATGCTAAAGCGGACTTTGTAAAGACCTCTACAGGATTTGGCTCAGGAGGGGCTACCCTTGCAGATGTGAAATTAATGAAAGAATGTGTGCAAGGCAAGGCAAAAATAAAAGCCTCAGGAGGTATACGTGACTACGAAACAGCTATGCAGTACGTGAACTTAGGGGTACAACGCATTGGTACATCGAACGGTATTGCTATCTTAAAAGGAGAAAAAGGAACAGGCTACTAATGAAAATTATCAGTTATAACGTAAATGGCATTAGGGCAGCGCTTACGAAAGGCTTTGCCGACTGGCTGAAAAGTGCTAACCCCGATGTGTTGTGCTTGCAAGAGATTAAAGCTACAGAAGACCAAATCCCTACGGAAGTTTTTTCGGAATTGGGCTATAAATATCAGTATTACCACAGTGCAGAGAAGAAAGGTTATAGTGGCGTAGCGATACTCTCTAAAATAGAACCTAAGCACGTGGAAATAGGTACGGGTATCGACTATATGGATAAGGAAGGACGGGTGCTTCGCGCCGATTTTGAGACGCTTTCAGTAATGAGTCTGTACTTGCCCTCAGGTACAAATCCTGACCGCCTTGACTTTAAACTGACTTTTATGGCTGACTTCCAAAAGTACATAGACAAACTGAAACAGAAGGTGCCTAACCTCGTTATTTGTGGTGACTATAACATCTGTCACGAGGCGATAGACATTCACGACCCCATACGAAATGCCAATGTATCGGGCTTTCTTCCGATAGAGCGCGAGTGGTTGGATAAGTTTATGAAGAGTGGTTTTATTGATAGTTTTCGCTATTTCCACAAAGAAGCACATCAGTACTCGTGGTGGAGCTATCGCGCGAATGCTCGCAACAACAACAAGGGTTGGCGCATTGATTATCACTTGGTATCTGCTCCCTTAGAAAACCGTATGGAGCGCGCACTTATACTCCCCGAAGCTAAACACAGCGACCACTGCCCTATCTTATTAATGATTAATGGTTAGTGGTTAATGATTAAAGGCTGTCCGAAAAATTTATGCTGTTATAGTTTTTCGGACAGCCTTTGTTTCTTATTTCTTCTTTAAAGTAAAACAGTGCATTTCCTCTTCAAAACTATACTTCACCTGCAATTGATAACTATCGGCAATAGACTTTACAATAGCTAAGCCTAAACCGGTGGAAGTAGCGTCCTGTTGCCCTTTGTGGAAGCGTTGGAAAATCTTGTTAGGGTCTAAGCGTATTCCGTCTTTGGCAGTATTCTTCACTTGAAAACAGTTTTCTTCTAAACGGACTTGTATCTCCCTTCCCTTTTCGGTGTATTTAATGGCATTGCGCAATAAGTTCGACACGAGTACCGTTGCCAAATCTTTATTCATTTCCACTTGAAAATCGCTATTTTCTTTCACTGTAATTTCTAATTCTTTAAAGGCAATTAAATCACTGAGATCTTCTATAATAGTTGCTGTGAGCGCTTGAAACGATATGCTCTCGACTTGCTTGTATTGGTGATTTTCTATGCGGGTGAGCATCAGTAGCGACTTGTTTAAGTGAGTCATTCGCATTAGTGACTGCTTGACTTCGCTAAGCTGAACTAATTGCTTTTCGGTCAGTGAAGGGTCATCGGCTAATAGTTCTAATTTGTTGAGGGTAATAGCTAAGGGCGTTTGCAATTCGTGTGAAGCGTTCTCAATAAACACTTTCTGTTCTTCAAATACTACTTCGTTGCGTTGCCACATTTGCTGGATATTGTCGTGCAACACGTTGAACTCAATTACATCGGTAACGATGGGATGTAGTTTGGTTTTATTCCCTACTTCATATTGGCGAATAGCTGTGAGTATCCCCTTGAAAGGCTTCCATATTTTATTGATAACTAACAGATTGACAAGATACATTGAGAGTACCAACACCACATACAATACCCCCAGCGCAATGGCTAAATTGAACAGTAAATCGTCTTTTTCTACCGTAGAGGTGCGTATCTCAAGCGTATAGGGGTTCATATCACGGTCGTAGAAGCTCGTTTTGAGTACCCTGTATGGCTCGTCTTCATCGTCAAAAGGCATATAGAAAAAGGCATTACTAAGAATATTGTGGTCGGAGAAATCATCTTGCGAAGGGTACACTCTAAAGTCTTCGATACCAAATTCATTTATCTTTAACAGTTCGGGGTGACGAAGGATATTTTGAATAATGAGCGTCTTCTTGTCTTTCAGTCCGTCATCGATATTGTCGTACACCTCGTCTAAAATATAAGCGTAGAACACCGCCGCCCACACCGCCAAGATGAGCAAAAAGGTGAGCGTGAGGTAGCGCAAGGTGTAGTTTTTCAGTGATATTTTCATAGTTAAACCAATTTATAACCAATGCCATAAACCGCTTGGAGGTCTATTTCGGCTTCGGCAGTTTTGAGCTTTTTGCGGAGATTCTTTATTTGCGAATAGATAAAATCGAGGCTATCCACTTGGTCGATATAGTCTCCCCAGACGGCTTCGGCAAGGGTAGTTTTCTCCACCAAACGTTCAGGACGAATGATAAAGTAATACAACAGGTCGTATTCCTTTCGGTTGAGGGTAAGGGTTGTATCGCCTACCTTCACGGTACGGGTTTCGGGGAAGAGCTGTACGTTTTTGAGGGTAATAACTTCCTCACCTTGCTGGTTTTTGCGCCGTATAATTGATTTGACGCGAGCCAAGAGTTCGGCGAGGTGAAAAGGTTTTGCAAGATAATCGTCAGCGCCCTTTTCGAGTCCGAGCACCTTGTCCTCTACTGAGTCTTTCGCCGAGATGATAAGCACCGAATGGTTCTTTTTCATCGCCCTAAGCTCGTCGAGCAATTGCATACCGCTACCGTTGGGCAACATAATGTCCAAGAGGATGCAATCGTAGTCGTAGTCGGCAAGTTTGGCTAGCCCCGAAGGGTAGTCTTTCGCTGTTTCCACCAAAAAGTGTTCTTGTTCGAGGAACTGTCGCAAGGTGAGGCGCAGTTCTTTTTCGTCTTCTATAATCAGGATTTTCATACGGGGGCAAAGATAATAAATAATTGCGAATGAAGAATGATTAGTGGTTAGTGGTTAATGGTTAATGGTTAATGATTAATGATTAATGATTAATGGTTAATGGTTAGTTAGGAAATTAGCAAATGAGAGAATGAGAGAAGTAACTTTTTGGAACATCAACTTTGCCAAAGTTTGAAACTAAGGTTGTAA
>NZ_KB291171.1:190233-203898 GCF_000318255.2 Capnocytophaga sp. oral taxon 380 str. F0488 | reverse complement strand
TTAATGACGAGGGACGAATGACGAATGACGAAGGAGATGTGATGAAAATCTGTTGCTGGTTATCTTCAAAGGGGGAATTAGTGACGGGAAGGTTAAATATATTTAACTTTGCCAAAGGTCGTAGGACAACAGGCAATAAGGAAAAGACGGATATAAATTGGTAAATTGATAAATTAGCAAATAGGTAAATTGGGTTATTGGCATATGATGGTAATGGCTCTTTCTTCGCCTTTTTCGTTGATGATACGCAGGGTGTGATTACCTTTGGGGGCAAAGATATTCATTTCGTGAAAGGTTTCGGTGGTGCCGAGAAAAGAATCGTCTAAATACCAAAAAACCTTGCCTTCGCGATTGGCAGCCTTTGCTGTAAAGGGTTGTTGCTCGCCTCCAAAAGTTTTAGTGGTGTAGAGTACGCTTTGGTGTTTGGGGTAAACGAAATCCAAGCCCCTTTGCAGATTGCCTTGTGTGCAATCGGGACGTAGGGGGGGGAGTGGCTTGTAGTGAATGTGTTGCTGTTTGTAATACCATTCCATTACGGGAGGTAACACGAACCACGCTTTGTTTACAATGTTTTGTGGAGATTCGCACGAGGTGTTTACTTGGTACTGCTCGTCACGGTCGAGGTGTACGAGCTTATGATAAGGACATTGCCCCACTTCCTTAGGAGCGAGAGTGCTGAGTACTGTTTGCTTAGGGCATTCGGGTTTGGCAAGGAAACCAGAATTGGCACAGACGGATACCTCGCGCAGGTCGTCTAAGGGTTCTGAAAACCACGAAGTAGGAGGGAGGGCGTTGAAGATACTGAACATTACCGGAGCGGCATAGGTAGCCCCTGTGAGGGTGGGACGTCCTTCGCCTGTGGCATTGCCTACCCACACAGCCACCACATATTGAGGCGTAGCACCAATCGCCCAAGCATCTTTATTGCCAAAGCTGGTACCCGTTTTCCACGCTATCTTGCGCGACGACTCGTAGTAGCGCCATGCTATATCATCGGTAGGGCGATTCACTTCCTTCATTGCACTAAACATCTTGTAGAGCGCTCCCGCCCTGAGTGTAGGTAGTTCGCGAGTGTTTTTTCCGAAATCTAAGGGGGCAGTATCGGTATAACGCAAGTGCTGAAATTCCTTAGTACGATAGTGCTGAGTGCGCGCAAAGACTTCCGTTTCCGAAGCCAGATTGGTATACGCCTGTGCCAAATCCCACAGATTGCTCTCGGCACCTCCGAGGATAATGGAAAGACCATAATGGTCGGGGTGGCGGTTGATGTTTTTCAGTTGCAAGTGTTGTAACACATCGTAGAAACGATAGGAAGTAAATTGCTTTAAAAGCCATACAAACGGAATGTTTAGTGATTTGGCTAAAGCCATATCGGCAGAGACAGCACCTTCAAAACTATTGCTAAAATTCTGAGGTGAATAGCCTCCTATTTGAGTAGGAACATCGGGTACTAACTGGGTGGGGAGGAGTTCTCCCTCGTGCAACATCGCTGCATAAAGAAAAGGTTTGAGCACACTGCCCGTACTGCGAGGTGCGTGCACGATATCCACATCTTTTTGATGGTCGGTATCGGTAGGGGTATTGCCTACGTAGGCGAGCACTTTTCGTGTTTTCACTTCTACCACCAAAGCTGCCATATTATAGATTTCGGATTGCGAGTAGTGGGTGTAATACCCTGCTACAAGGCTGTTTACTTTCTCTTGCAAGTTTAACGACACCGTAGAGCTAATGCGCTCACCTTCTTGGGTTTTGGAAGCAAAAATGAGCAGGTGAGGCGCAAGTTGTGGAATAGGGTGAGGTTCAGCAGGAAGAGGTTCGAGAAGTGCCAAATCGTATGTTTCTTTATCGATGATATTTTTAAGGAGAAGTTTGTAAAGCAACGCATTGCGTTTCTGCAAGAGGCGTTCTTGGTTCTTACCAGGAAAGATAAGGCTGGGTGCATTAGGGAGGACTGCCAATGTAGCCGATTGTGCCCACGAAAGCTGATGAGGAGCGACACCAAAGTAACGCCAGGCTGCCATATCGAGTCCCACAACGTTGCCACCAAAGGGCGCGTGAGAGGCGTAGAGCTTGAGGATGCTCTCCTTAGAATAACGGAACTCCAAACGGGTAGCCCATATCATTTCAATAAGTTTCTCGAAATAAGTGCGCTGTTGGTGCTCACGAGCGATGCGTATCACCTGCTGGGTGAGCGTACTGCCCCCGCGCTGTACTTTACCACTGCTCACATTGCGATAGAGAGCCTTGGCTACCGATATGGGATTTACCCCCCAATGGTAATAAAAATGAGCATCTTCGAACTGCAATACCGACATTTTAAAGCGGTAGGGCACACTGTCTACTTCGGGGAAGCGCCATTGTCCGTCGTCCGCAATCTTAGCCCCAAGTAATTTACCCTCGCTACTTTCCAACACCGTGGCATAAGGTTGTGGGAAGAGCTGACGAGGTAGACAGAAAGCATACCACACAAGGCAGCATAACAGTATTGCTGTTTTGATAGGGTGCTTGCGGACTTTTTGTTTTGTTAAGAAAAGGATATGTAAAATTTTATTTTTCAATTGTTTTTGCGTCACGGATTTTGTAAAAGCCTAAGAGACTTTGGCAAAGAGTTTTTAAAGTCTCTCACGGATTACGCGGAAGCCCCCAAACCCTCGAAAGGGGACAATCCACGAAGGAATTTATAATTAGTGTTATATTTTGAAATACTATTGATTAACGCTATCATAACACGAATAACCTATAAAAAATCGGGCAAATGTAACATAAAAAAATGAGATGGAAGTCACAAGGCTGTTGAAAAGTGGCACGTTAATTGCTCTTTGGCACATTAATTTATTGTCTTATTGACAGATTAACACGTTAATATATGAAACATTTAAGTATTGTTATTATCTTTTTTTCGTTATTAGTAAGCCCCATAGTAGGAGCTCAAACTGCTGAATTACCTTTCAAAGGAGGAGAATGGTTGCGTTTTAAAGTAAAATATGGTGTATTTAACGCCAGCATTGCTACAATGGCAGTTAATGAAGAGATGTATAACGGCGAAAAGGTGTTTCACGCAGTGGGTAAAGGTGCCACTACTGGTTTGGCACGTATATTTTTCAAAGTAGATGATACTTATGAGAGTTATTTTGGCATAACAGATGGCAAACCACGACTTTTTATAAGAAATATTTACGAAGGAGGATATACTAAATACCTCAAAATGTATTTTAATCATACCAGCAATAAGGTAAAAATAAATAATGTAGAAAACGGCAATATTACCGAAATAAACTTTCAGCCAGGTTTACAAGATGTAATATCAGCGTTCTACGCACTTCGTCATCACCCTAATATCGAAAATATGAAAGTAGGGGGGCAGATATCTATGGATATGATTTTTGATGATGACGAGGTATACAAGTTCAAACTAAAACTATTAGGTCGCGAAAAAGTAAAGACACATTTTGGTACGGTTAATACCTTAAAGTTCTGTCCGTTAGTACAAGATGGGCGCGTGTTTAAGGAAGAAGAAAGCATCACGATGTGGATTACTGACGACAAGAATAAAGTGCCTGTGAAGCTAAAAGCCTCGTTGCGTGTAGGTTCGTTGGTAGCTGAGCTTGATGGCTTTAATAATCTTAAAAATGACACAAATTTGAAAAAAAAGAAATAATTGTGTAGTTAGTTTATTTTTTTTACGTATATTTGTCGCCTCAAAGCGGAAGTAATCAAAAATAAACAAATATACTATGAAAAACTTGTTTTTAGCAGTCTCTATTTTTCTTGCAACATTATCGTATGGGCAAGATGCGAATGTAAAAAAACTCATCAAACTTGCTGAGAAGGGAGATGTACAAGCACAAACTGAATTAGCTGATGCTTATTTTAAAGGAAAGGGCGTAAGGCGCTCTTATCAGGAAGCCGTAGTATGGCTTGAAAAAGTAGCCGAGACAGGCGATTTAAATGCACAATACCAGTTGGCACAATGCTATTTTAACGGTAAAGGCGTACCAAAATCACCACAAAAAGGAGTGGAATGGCTCACCAAAGTAGCTGATGCGGGTAACCCCGAAGCGCAACGTGAGTTGGCACTATGCTACCGCGATGGCAAAGGCGTAGAACAATCGAAAGAGAAGTATTATGCACTTATAGAGAAGCACGCTGAGAAAGAGAACCCTGAAGTGCAGTTAGACCTTGCTAAGGCGTACCACTCAGGAGAAGGAGTTACTAAAGATGTAAATAAGGCTAAATATTGGGCAGAACAAGCCTCAAAGAACGGCAACTCGGAAGCGGAATTGCTATTAGCTTCTTGGACATATGAAGTCAATGCATCAAACCCAGAAGCAATAAAGCGTTTAACCCAAGTGGCTAATAAAGGTAATACCGAAGCACAAAGAATGCTTGCCGATGCTTACTTAGAAGGTAAAGGCGTAGAAAAATCGGAAGCTAAAGCTATTGAAATGCTTGAAAAAGCAGCCAAAGGAGGCGATGCTGAAGCACTGTACCAATTAGGAAACTTTTACTTCTATGGCAACAGTCCGCTTATAGGGAAATACTACAAGAAAGCGATTAATTACTATACCCAAGCCGCTAACAAAGGCAATGCAGCAGCGCAAGCACAGTTGGCACTTTGCTTTTACAATGGTATAGGCACCAACGCTTCCCCAAAAGAAGCTTTCAGTTGGATACTCAAATCAGTAAATACCAATCCTACTCCTAAAGCACAAAATAACTTAGGGGTATGTTATGCAGTGGGAATAGGAGCACACCCCTCAAATGCGCAAGCCTTAGAGTTTTTCCAAAAAGCTGCTGAAGCAGGTGATGTAACAGCGCAATACAACTTAGGAAATATGCTTTTGCAAGAAGGACAGTTAGACGTGAAAAAGGGCTTTGACTACCTTGAGAAAGCAGCTGCGGCTAATCATCTTTTAGCGCTTAAGAAATTAGGTGATTTATACTTCAACGGGAAATACACCAATCAATCGTTTGAACGAGCCTTTGAATATTATACTAAGGCTTCTAAACAAACACCTACTCCACAAAAGGAAATGTTAGACTACTTCTACCAAGGACAAGAAGAGGCGTATGCCGATGTGTTATACAATCTTTCACAATGCTATGCCGAAGGTAAAGGAGTAAAGAAATCGATGAGAGAAGCTAGCAAGTGGGCAGTAAAAGCTGCTGGGCTTTCTAATAAATACGCTTTTGATTGGCTTAATAAAATAGTTGAAAAGAATGACCCAAAAGAGAGTCCGGAAGTGATATTGGCAGTAGCTGATGGTTATTTCTATGCTAAAGGGACAAGTAAACAAAATGATAAAGCCTTTCCACTCTATGAAAAATTAGCCAAACAACAAGATAATACCACTGCACAAAAACGTTTGATGGAGTATTATTTTGAAGTAAAGAATCCAGATAAGAACGATGAGAAAGCAGTTTATTGGGCAGAGAGAGTGGCTAAGAAAGGAGATGCTTCTACTCAATTCAGCTTAGGAAAATACTATATGACAATGGTACCCGATGTGAAGCCACAACCAGCAACTCCAGCTCCTAAACCAACACCTAAGCAAACAACTAAAAAGCCAACAGCTACCACTACGCCTACTGTTGCTGTTACCTCATCACACAATATAGAGCCTAATAGTCCTGAAGCCGAAGCACGTGCTGAGTTACTTCGCAGACAAAGAGGAGGCAAGAATGTTACACCAGCTAAACAGCAATATGCTGTGAGAGCAAGTACACGACCTGCCGTAGCACAAAACGCTCCGAAAACACCTATGAAACACCTTAATGAAACCAAAGGGATACATTGGCTTGCTAAAGCAGCTGAACAGAACAATGTGGAAGCACTTAATGAGTTAGGTTCTTATTATTTTGAGAAGCAAAATTTTGGTCAGGCATTGGCTAACTTCCAAAAGTCGGCACAACGTGATTACGCTCAAGGACAATACAACTTAGCTAACTGTTATTACAATGGGAATGGTATAGACCGTTCGTATGAGAAAGCCGCTAATTACTACAAATTATCTGCACGTAAGGATTATGCTCCTGCGCAATTCCGTTTAGGGCATTGCTATTATCACGGTGAAGGCATAGAACAATCGGATAGTAGGGCTGCCGATTGGTTTGAACAAGCTTGCGATAACGGTGAGAAGAAAGCTTGCGATATGCTGAAAGTAGTTACTGCTAAAAAGTAAACTCTCCTTTTTCAAATAATAAATGCGGAAAGAGCTGTCTTATTAAGACAGCTCTTTTTGTTATTTAGCGAGAGTTTGATGTAAGAGAGAAGTAACTATCCAAAGAGTTAAATTTGGTAAAGTACTAACCGCAAAAGTGTTTGAATATTAATAAATCGTTACATTGAACTGATATTATTTTATAGTAAGTGCTACGCTGAATATGCCTGCTACTAATATCAATTTAAGCATATTGTGGAGCAATGCATAATGTTTTTGATCTTTACTTCGCCAGAGAAGACATACAAAAATACATAAATATATAAGCATAAACCATAGAAAATAGGTTAAATTCCCTATCGAAAAATAATTGAGCAATACGTAAATAGGTAAGGTGCACAACACGACGCTTAGGGTAATGAGCTTTTTGGAAAAGGACTCTCCATAAACTACGGGTATAGTAGCGTAGTTATGAGCCAAATCTCCTTTAATATTTTGTAAATCTTTAATAAATTCCTTGATAAGGATAAGCAAAAAGATGAGTAGGGCGTGTACGAAAATTATCGCCTCGAAGTTGCGGTAATACACAAAGATGGCAAAGAAGGGTATAATAGCTAATATTGCCGAAGTGAGGTTGCCAAAAAATAATAATTTCTTGATACGGTGAGAATAGAGCCACATCGTGAAGATATATCCTGAGAAGAAAATCACTGCTCTGAACGATACATAACTGGCTACAATTACTGAAAGGAAGTTGAGCAAAAAGTAAAGAGTGAGTTTAGTATTTTGACTTACCAGATGGTCTATCATTGTTTTGGTTGGCTTATTGATAAGGTCTTTTTCTTTGTCGTAAAAACCATTGATAATATAGCCTCCTGCGATAGCCAAGGCTCCTGCAATGACGAGCATCAGTAAAGAATCGTCAAAAATTACCTCACGCCAAGGTTTATGCGAAAGCACAAAGATAGCAGCTAAATATTGGGCGAGGCATACTATCACTATATTATAACCTCGTACAGCCGAAAAAATTCCGATGAGCTTTAATAAGGTAGTTCTCCTCATTATGCGTATGTTTTGTGCTTGTTAGCCGTTACCTATAGATAGAGAGCCGTTGTCCTACACGAATATTACTGCCCTTGATACGATTCCAGCGTTTGAGATTAGAAACCGTTACACCGTGCCGTGTAGCAATCTTTCCTAAATTATCTCCTTTCTTTACTGTGTATATTGTTTTCTTAGAAGACCTGCCTCCTGCATATTGGTCGCCTTTTACTACTTGAGGGAGAGGTTGCTCACGGTTTGCTTTCTCTTCATTAAGGTAAGCATAGATAGCCTCTTCGTTGGCTACAAACTTACCTATCTCGGAAATAGGTAAGCGCACGGCGTAGTTACGACCTTCAACATAAGGGACAACATCTAATTGATAGGAAGGGTTAAAAAACTGAATATCTTTTACGTCCATACCTGTAATATCGGAAATATCTTTAAAAGATATAGCTTGCTTTACGCGGACAGTATCGGTTTCAAAAACGTGATTAGCGCGCTTTTGAGGTTTGAAGCCGTGTTCTTTGGCATATTCAAAAATATAGAGAGTTGCCAAGAAAGCCGGTACATATCCAGCGGTTTCTCTGGGAAGATAAGGGCGCAAATTCCAATAGTTAGTCTTGCCATTGGAACGGCGAATGGCTTTGGTTACATTACCTGGTCCTGAATTGTAAGCGGCGAGTGTTAAATCCCAGTCACCAAATATTTTATAGAGTTCATTTAGGTATTTTGCAGCTGCTTTGGTAGAGCGAATGGGATCGCTACGCTCATCAACATAGTTGTTTACTTCTAAGCCATAACCTTTGCCTGTGCTATACATAAACTGCCATAAGCCTGTAGCCCCTGCACGCGAACGAGCCTTAGGGTTTAGAGCCGACTCGATAATGGCTAAATACTTCATCTCCAAAGGAATCTTTTGATTACTCATCTCTTGTTCAAACATCGGGAAATAATAATCACTAAGAGTCATTAGGCGCTCTAAAGAAGAACGGCGATTTTTGAGAAACGACTTGATTACCTGTTCCAAGATAGGATTATACTCTACATTGAAAGGAGTTTTCTGGTTAAGTTTCTCTAATCGTTTTTTGAGGACTTCAGTGGGAAGTTCGTCGTAGGTTACATCGGTGGGGGTAGTAGCAATATCTTCACTCATTTGCTCGAATAAATCGGAATTAGAGAGTTCTTTTAGCCATTTTTCATCGTATTTTCTTGCCTTAGGGTTGTCGTTTAGTTTGCGAAGAGCTTCGCGTTTGTTGTTAGCAATAGTTTGATTGATGGTATCTTTGGAGAACGAGCTCTGTGCTTCAACGGATAAACTACCGATTAAAAAACAAAAAAGAGTTCCCAATGTATATTTTTTAAGTGTCATATTATTGTTGAGTGTTTTTTAACTTAGATTTAGCAAGGGGACAAAGTTATTAAAAATATTGAAATGCAACAAATATATAGTTATTTTTTTCAAAATTCTCACTGAATTGATACCAAAAGTGTGCCAAGATTTGTTTGTTTTGTGTAGAGGTGTTTTTTGGATAGGAGGTAGCTTATACAAAACTTATGTTAATTGGCATTAGTGATTTTATATTTGATATCAAAAGAAGAAAAGCGTATTACTTTGTTATAAAAAGTTTGTCAGTTTAAAAAAAAGTATTACCTTTGCCCGCAGAAATCCTCAGAGAGACTATTTGAGGATTTTTTATTTTTATATAAACATAACAACATTAAAAGGATATTATGAAGAAAGTATCATATTACACTGCTGAAGGGCTGAAAAAGCTTCGTGATGAGCTCAATCAGCTGAAAGATGTGGAGCGCCCTCGTGCTTCTCAAGCTATTGCTGAGGCACGTGACAAAGGAGACCTTTCAGAAAACGCTGAGTACGACGCTGCTAAAGAAGCACAAGGTTTATTGGAGATGAAGATTGCCAAACTCGAAGAATTGGTAGCTAATGCCCGCATTATCGATGAATCACAGCTTGATGTGAGCAAAGTGCTTGTGCTCTCTACCGTAAAGTTGAAAAATCTGGCTAACAAGATGCAGATTACTTATACCCTTGTAGCAGAAAGTGAAGCCGACCTAAAAGCAGGGAAAATATCGGTAAGTTCGCCTATTGGCAAAGGGCTCTTGGGCAAATCAGTAGGTGAAATAGCTGAGATTAAGGTACCTAATGGCACTCTTAAATTGGAGATTCTTGAGATAAGTAGGTAATTAATTTGTTCAATACAAAAATGTTTTGTACCTTTGCGAAAACTAAACAAATCAGATTATGACACTTACAGTAACTCAATTATATCAATTACTAAGTGAGAAAATTGATGCTCAGACAGCAGAGGCTCTTACTACTTATGTTTCTGAAAAAGTAAAATCAGAAATTGATGTAAGAACACAAACCCTTGCAACAAAGCAAGATTTAGCGCAGGCTAAATTAGATATCATAAAATGGGTGGTGGGATTATTTATTACTCTTGCCCTTATGATTATTGGTTTATACTTAAAGATTGGCTAAGTCCTAAAACCTGAACTAACAAATAAAAAAAATGAGTATTTTTACAAAAATTATTAATGGGGAAATTCCTTGCTACAAAGTAGCAGAAGACGATGAGTTTATTGCTTTTTTCGATATTAACCCTAATGCCAAAGGGCATACCCTCTGTGTGCCTAAACAAGAAATCAGCTATATTTTTGATATGGATGACGACCATTACTTGCGCTTGATGGCTTTCTCAAAACGTGTAGCCAAAGCTCTTGAAAAGGTAGTGCCTTGCGAGCGTATAGGCGTAGCAGTTGTAGGTCTTGAAGTGCCTCACGTACACGTACACCTCATTCCTATCAGCGAGATGAAGGAAATGACATTCCAACACAAAGTAAAACTTACTGATGAAGAGTTTAAAGCGCTTGCGCAGAAAGTAAGAGAAGCGTTTTAGCCTTAAAGAAGACGATACAAAAAAGGCTATCAACAATTACAATAAGTTGTTGATAGCCTTTTTTGTTGTAACACGACAAGCAATTAAGACAATAATCCGTCTAATGCGTCGGTGTAAGTCTTTTTAGGAGCTACTCCCACTTGGCGACCTACTACCTCTCCATTTTGGAATACCAATACGGTAGGAATATTGCGAATGCCATATTTAGCAGCAAATTCTTGGTTGTTATCCACATCTACTTTGCCTACTACTACTCTACCTTCGTATTCTTTAGATATTTCTTCTACAACGGGAGCGAGCATACGGCAAGGTCCACACCACACTGCCCAAAAGTCTACTAATACAGGCTGGGTACTTTTAAGCACCAAGTCTTCAAAATTTCCATCTGTTATTTCTAATGCCATACTAATATGTTTTTATATTGTAATTAAATTTGAGGCAAAGATACAAACTTTATTAAAAATACAAAACCTCACGGTAATAGTTTTTTGTTATACTACTATAACGTTTGTTATCTGCGCACTGATTGTAGGAACTCTGATAGTTTCTTTTTACCAGAAGGGAAAGTGAATTTGGCTTGCAACTGGTAATAGTTTTGAGGGTCGACTACATTAGGATAGGCTTCTTGTGCGATGATGAGTTTATTATCGTCAAAAGAAAGTTCTTCCATCAGTTCACCTATTTGCTCAGTGGTAAACGATACGATATTCTTTTGGGCACGGAAGAAAGCCAACTTATCTTTATCGAAAGTTTCGTCCTTGTACATCTTAAAGAAGTTATTAAAATCACCTTGACGCATCATAGGAGCACCTCCATAGCCTCCGCCGTATGAGCGATTCCACACATCATTCCATTGACGACCGTGATAGGAGGGCTGATTGTTGTTCAAGCTAATTTCGTCTAACAAATAGAGTCCTTCGCGTGAAAAGAAGTCCATTATCATACGGGTGTTGTTACGGGGATTGATAGTTACTCGATAAATGAGTGTACGTCCTTGCCAGATACTGAGTGGTTGTGGGGCAGCTGTTACGTCGAAGAAGCGGTACATACCGGTAGTACTGGTGATTTCTTGGTCGCCTATACTCACTGTAAAGCGGTCGCGTTCAGGAATGCGGATAAAGACTTCGGCATAACCGCCGTTATAGTCGTATTCCCAATCGATATTTACTGAGATACCACCACGCCCAATGACAGCGCGTGCTTGTTTGTTTGGGTGGTATTCGTTTTGCAACAAACGACCTGCTGAGCCTACTTCTTGTGCCCAGCTTACTGGGGTTAAAACCCCTAAGCAAAGTAATAATAACTTTTTCATAAGTGTATGTAGATTAAAAAGCCTCCGAACCCCCGAAGGGGGACAATCCGCAAAAGCGATAAATGTTTTAAAATCTCGCACAGATTTCACGGATTCTTCGGCAATAAATTTAAGTAAATAACATATTAATTCACGGATTTCTCACCTAAAGGTGAGGGATTTTACGGATTTATGACTTTACATCTTCTTATAGTAAATAGCGAATTTCGTGCCAAAGACGTTTTTTAGGTAAAAGGTAAGAGGTAAAAGGTAAAAAAGTGTCTAATTTGTAATTGCTAAAATAGGAATGTTAAGTAAAATTTAACGATAATTTAACAGAAGAAGAGATGTAAATTTGTACTTTTGCACTGTTTATTAATAAAACAATATAGCAAATGAAAAAACTTTTTAAAATGGCTTTAGTAGCCGTATCAATTTTTGTAACATCGTGTGGAAAATCGGACGATAAAACAAATAATCAAACAAACAATAGCTTAGTAGGAAGTTGGATTATTGAAAGTGAAACAGAAAATGGTGTTGAGAAAGTTCTTGATGAATGTGAGAAGAAAAACACTTACACTTTCACTGCTGACGACAAATATTCTTTAGTTTCTTATGACATCAATCCTACAAACAATCAATGTAAAGAAAGTCAGGAGGAGGGTACTTACACTATTACTGGAAAACAGATTGTTTTAACAGAAAAAGGAGATAGAATAGGAGAAGCTGATGAAGCTACTTTTTCTATAACCAACAACAAACTTACTCTTACTTTTGAAGATTTCAACAAAAGTAGTAGTGTTACAGAAACTACTGTTTATATCTATAAAAGAAAGTAAAATTTCTTTATAAACTAAAAAAGCGCAATACCTCAAGGGGTGTTGCGCTTTTTAATTGGTAATAATGTAAGGGCTAATGGCAATTAGCCCCTATACGTACTAAACAATTAGCCCCTACACGTACTGAAAAGAACTTATTATTAGGATAATTAGCTTTGCCAAAGGTCGTAGCACGACCGGCGAGTTGTAGCACAACAGGCAAGTTGTAGCACGACAAGCAATTAAAGCTTTGGTAAAGTTTGCCACGAACTTCCTTCCTTGCGAAAATACAAAAATCACAGATTTACTTTTTTGGATAATATTAAATTATTAACTTTGCCACAAAATTGGGGACAGAATGAATTTATTAATTTATATTATTGCTTATCCTATTGTTTGGGGGATTTCGCGATTGCCTTTTTGGCTTCTTTACAGAGTATCGGATTTCTTTTATTTTATACTTTATACTCTATTGAAATACAGGGTGAAAGTGGTACGCAAGAACCTCCATACGGCTTTTCCTTTTAAAACAGAAGCGGAACTTAGAACGATAGAACGCAAATTTTACCATCACTTTTGTGATACTTTATTAGAAATGGTGAAATCATACGGAATGAGTGAAAAAGAGATGAAGAAGCGTATGGTGTATCCTAATCTTGAAGTGCTCAAAAAGTATGAAGAAGAGGAGCGTAACATCTTGTTTATGTGCAGTCATTATGCGAGTTATGAGTGGTTGTTGTCTTTGGCTTATTACCTAAAACATCAATCGTATGCGCTTTATACTCCGCTGAGCAATAAGTATTTTGACAGATTGTTACAAAAAATACGAATGAAACACCACAGTTACCTTTTGCCTCGCTATACGGCGCATAGAGAAATGAAAAAACACAAAGATGCGCACGGGGTGTATTGCTATGGTTTTGCCTCTGACCAGATTCCTAATAATAAGAAGAACTATCGGCGTCCGTTTTTAGGGCTTAATGTGCCTGTATTTACAGGGGCGGAACGCTTGGGAAAGGCACTCAATACTGTGATTGTATTTGCTAAAATAGAAAAGGTAAAGCGCGGTTATTACCAAACGACCTTTGAAGTATTGGCAGAAAATCCTACTGAATACGTGGATTTTCAGATAACAGATATGTTTTTTGAACGTATCAATAGGCAGATTTACGACAAACCAGAGTTTTACCTATGGACGCACAATAGGTTTAAGAGAATGCAATAAGAGTTCGAAAATTAGCAAATTAGGTGCGAGCCGCACAGGCAGTGTGAGCCACACGGGCAGAATTTTTGGCAAAGTGTATACCCCTAAAAGTAACACATCTGAGTTATCGGAAGGAAACGGAGAAGAACGGAAGGGGGTTCAGAGGAGTTTTGGTGAGAAAAGGCTATTAGGAGGGTGGGGGTAGCTTATAGGGAGCTTATAGGAA